>JAYTSN010000043.1:0-17761 GCA_043745625.1 Aestuariivirga sp.
TCAGAAACGACCATGAAGAAATTTATGAAAGGCCAAGCGGCCACGTTCTATATTTATGATCGCCCCGGCAATGGCTATCCGCTGAAGGTTAAGCTGGAAGGCTTTGCGCAGGGAATTGCTGACTTAGATAAAATGTAAATTTATCGGCTTTTAAAATAAAACATGGCGCGCACTGGAAGGTTGCGCGCCTTTTGCTTATGTAGGGGGCATGAGCAAACAATCTGATCTTTCCGTATTTGGCGCAGATGCTGCGCAATCCATTATTTCTAACGCATTGGCGCATGCTGATGATGGCGAAATTTTCATTGAGCGCCAGCAGAGCGAGAGTCTGACCTTCGATGATGGTCGGTTACGATCTGCAAGCTTTGACGAGTCCGAAGGTTTTGGTCTTCGCGCAGTTTCGGGCGAAATGGCGGCTTATGCGCATTCGTCAGATTTATCGATCGAGGCATTAAAACGTGCGGCGGCAACTGTGACGACCGCGATGACCGGTGGCAAACCTGCGCATATTGATGTTTCACCAACTCACACCAAGACAAAGCTTTATGGTGCGACCAATCCGGTTGAGGCGCAGAGTTTTGCAGCCAAGGTCAATCTGCTGGAGACGGTTGATAAGTTTACGCGTGGGCTTGATCCGCGCGTGAAACAGGTTTCTGTTTCAATTGGTTCGAGCTGGCAGAAGGTTACCATTGTTCGAGCAGACGGGCAAATTTACAACGACATTCGCCCGCTGGTGCGCTTTGGTGTTTCGGCGGTGACTGAAAATAATAAAACGTCTGGTCAAGGCAGCCATGGCTTTGGCGGGCGCGCGCAACCGCTTTCATATTTAACTGAAGAGAATTGGCAAGCTGCGGCGCGTGAAGCCGTGCGCCAAGCTTTGGTGGGGTTGGATGCAGCACCTGCACCTGCAGGTGAGATGGACGTTATCTTAGGCCCGGGTTGGCCTGGCATTTTGCTGCATGAAGCAATTGGCCATGGGCTTGAGGGAGATTTTAACCGCAAGGGCACATCGGCTTTTGCAGGCCTTATGGGCCAACGCATTGCATCGGAAGATGTGACTGTTGTTGATGACGGCACGATTGTTGATCGTCGTGGATCAATCAGTATTGATGATGAAGGCACTTCGCCCAACTGCACCACGCTGATTGAGAAGGGCATTCTGGTTGGCTTCATGCAAGACCGGATGAATGCGCGTCTTTCAGGTGTTGCACCCACCGGCAATGGCAGGCGCGAATCTTATGCGCATGCCCCACTGCCACGCATGACCAATACTTATATGTTGAACGGCAAGCGCAGCCCTGAAGAGATTTTGGCTTCTATGAAGAAAGGTTTGTTTGCAAAATCATTTGGCGGTGGGCAAGTTGATATTACCTCTGGCAAATTCGTTTTCACGTGCACCGAGGCCTACATCGTTGAAGACGGAAAACTGATGCAACCTGTGAAAGGTGCCATTTTAATTGGTGCAGGCGCCGTAGCTTTGAAGCAAATTTCGATGGTCGGCAATGATATGGCATTAGATCCTGGCGTTGGCACTTGCGGCAAGGCGGGCCAAGGTGTTCCAGTTGGGGTTGGGCAACCATCTTTGCGCATCAATAATCTGACCGTTGGTGGCACAGCAACTTAATCATGCCTCTGCCGCAGCTTGTCATTTTTGATATGGATGATGTGCTGTGCCATTATGATTTGGGCCGCCGTCTTCGGGCGCTTGGCGCGCTCGCCGGAGTTTCGGCACGCGATGTGCGCGCTGCTGTTTGGGATTCCGGTTTTGAAGAACTGGCCGATGCTGGGGTCTATGCGGAGCCTGATTACTATCTCCGCGAGTTTAGCCAGAGGCTGGGGTTTACTATTTCACAAGAGCAATGGATTGAAGCAAGGCGTGTTGCGATGACGCCTTCACTTGACGTTCTGGCATTGGCCCGAAAAATGAGTGCTCAGACGCGCATCGCGATTTATACAAATAACGGTCCTATTGTTAAAAACAATTTGGACACTCTTTTTCCCGAGGCGGCAGCCGTTTTTAAGGAACGTTTTTGTTCGTATCAGTTTGGCACTAAAAAGCCTGATCCAGAAGCATTCACACGGCTTGTCAATCTTGTGGGGCAAGAACCATCACATTGCTGGTTTATTGATGACAAGAAATCCAATGTGCAGGGTGCACGCATGGCGGGGCTTCGCGGCCATCATTTTGTGAACTATGAAGGCTTGGCTGCAGAGGCAATTGAGATCGGGTTTAAAACATGACAGCAGCGGCCCAGCCATTACGGGCAAAATTCCTCGAGGGTTCAATCATGCGCCATGTGGTGCTCATGACGCTGACGGGGGCGCTGGGTTTGATGGCGGTTTTTATGGTCGATCTGGCCGATCTTTATTTTCTCAGCCGATTGGGCAACCCCGATATTACAGCGGCCATTGGATTTGCTGGCACTTTGGATTTCATAAATCTTTCACTCAGCATTGGCATCGGCATTGCTGCTGCGGCCCTGGTGGCACGGAATTTGGGCATGCGTAAACCTGAACGAGCGCGCGAATTTGCAACGAGCGTGCTTTTGCTGACGTTGCTGGCTTCTGCGATCTACACTGTGCTCATTATGATTTTTCTCGACCCTATTTTAACCTTATTAGGGGCGAAGGGCGAAGCGCTGAACCAAGCTAAATCATTTATCTATATTCTGACACCCGGTTTTATTTGTTTAGCTGGTGCTTTAAGTTGTTCATTCAGCCTGCGCGGCATAGGTGATGCCAGGCGGGCCATGTTCATCACGCTTTCGGCGGCGATCACGACATTGATACTTGATCCGATTTTTATTTTCTATTTTGGTTGGGGCATTCAGGGTGCTGCGGCAGCTAACGCAATTTCTGCTGTTGCTGCTTTGGCTTTGGGTCTGCATGGATTGGTTTATGTGCACAATTTTATTGGAAGATTTTCACTTGCAGGGTTGAAACGTGATTTTGCTCCGATCTGGGCCATTGCGTTCCCGTCCATTCTCACGCAACTCGCAACGCCATTTGCTACCGCTTATACAACCTATGTGGTTGCTGGTTATGGCAGTCATGTTGTGACGGCTTCTACCATCGTGGGCCGATTGGTGCCCGTGGCTTTCGGCGTTGTGTTTTCACTTTCAGGTTCAGTTGGCCCTATCATTGGGCAAAACTTTGGTGCCAAAAATTTTGATCGTGTGCGCAAGGCACTGAGCGATGGCATGAAGTTTGCGTTTGCATATACGCTTGTGACTTCGGCAATCTTGTTTTTGCTGCGCAACAATATCGCGAGTTTGTTCAACGCGACGGCGCGCACGACCGAACTCGTGGTTTTTTTCTCCACTTACATTGCCATCAGCTGGGCCTTCATTGGCATGTTGTTTGTGGCAAACGCTGCATTTAACAATTTGGGCAAGCCAGTGCTTTCAACCTGGTTCAATTGGGGCCGCGCCACTGTTGGCACAATTCCTTTTGCTTTAGTGGGTGCCGCTTACTGGGGTGCCGAAGGTGTTATGGCCATGACAGCTGTGGGATCCGTGTTATTTGGGATCGCATCAGCCATCATGGCGTTTAAAATCGTGAACCAGTTGGAAACCAATCAAACCGCCTAACATCTGCATAGTTCAGCGCGGCGGCGGGTGCTGCTGCGATCTTCCAACGCATTGGCGGAATTGACATAAAAAGGTTGGCTGTAGGCCCAATTAATTTCTTCGCGCGTTACGCCTAAATCGCGCAAAATATAATCATCCATCTGGCTCAGCTGCTTTACTGTGCGGCGAGCCTGGAAATTATGGATCAGCCGCGAGATGATGCCTTCGCCTTCGAGGCTGCCGGAAACTTGAGCTTGGTGGTGAGCATAGTCATTCATGATAGGTCTCCCGTTTGCAGTATTGTGAAAAACTGCATTTAAGTTACTGATTAAAATAAATATTATCGTTCGTTGTGATCACTTTATCGCAGATTTCTATTGATCAATCCAACGAATGTATTATATGATATCCATTCGAAACAGTGATGGATGATTGCTATGATACCCAATCTTGATGTCGATCATTTGAAGACGTTTCTGGCCATTGCCGAGACCGGCAATTTTACCAAGGCTGCCGATGAAGTGAACAAAACCCAGTCTGCGGTTTCGATGCAAATGAAGCGGCTTGAAGAAATGTTGGGACGCAGTTTGTTTGAGCGCGAGGGTCGCGGCAGTAAATTGTCGGAAGATGGTGCGCGGTTTGTTGATCACGCGCGGCGCATGGTGGATTTGAATGATGAACTGGTATCGGCTTACACAAAGCCAGATTTGAAAGGCACAGTGCGCTTTGGCACTTCCGATGATTACACTGATTTCTTTTTGCCTGAGGTTCTCGGAAAATTTGCACGGTCGCATCCGCTTGTAACAGTTGAGGTGGAATGTGTTGGCAGTGCTATTTTATTCGAACGCATCAGGCGCGGCGAAATGGATTTGGCGTTAGTGACGCTGCGCCAGAACGATGATGAGAGCGAAGTGATGCGCAGCGAACAATTGCGCTGGGTTACATCTGCTAAGCACAATACACATTTGCTGCCAGTGCTTCCTTTGGCAGTGGCAGATAGCGGCTGCGATTGGCGCAGGTTTTCGGAGGAAACTCTAAACCGATCAAAGCGCGCTTACCGCATTGCTTATTCCAGTTCTAATCGAGCCGCAATTGATGCTGCTGTTTTGCAAGGGCTGGCAGTTGCCACAATGCCCGAAATCTGTGTGCGCCCCGGCATGCGGGTTTTGACTGAAGCAGAAGGCTTTCCCGGCTTTCACCGTTTCAACATTGGCCTTGTATCAAAACAGGGCCTGGCAACGCAGAGCGCACTTGCTTTGGCCAATCATATCCGCGAGAGCTTTGCCGTGCAGGGTGCGCGGATGGCTGCTGAGTGAGTTAGGGCAGTTTTGACTTTTCTGTGAAAAGTCAAAACACTTTAGTAAGCCGCCGCTTTAAACACCGGTGCGATGTCTTTGCCCCAGACAGTGTTGTAAAGTTCGAGCAGCTCCTGCGCCTTGGTTTTATCGCGCGCGACTTCATCATCTAAAATGTTGAGGAATGTGGACTCGTTTTGACCGCGGGCTGCCAAGCCAGCGCGGGCGATTTTTAGGATGTCTTTGGAAAGTTCGCCCAAGCTACGGCCCATGAATTGTGTGTGAAGGCCGCCCTTGGCCACATCATCACGCATTTTTTGACGCTGTTGAGCGGTGGATGTTTTGATCAGATCATAGGCGGCATCGAGGGATGATTGATCGTAGAGCAGTCCGACCCACAAGGCAGGCAGAGCGCACAGCTTATCCTGCAGGCCAGAATCGCTGCCGCGCATTTCCAAATATTTCTTCAAACGTACTTCAGGGAAAATGGTGGTCAAGTGATCGGCCCAATCTTTCATGTTAGGCTTTTCACCGGGCAGCTGGGGCAGCTTACCATCCAAGAATTTACGGAAACTTTCGCCTGCAGTGTTTAAATATTTGCCGTCGCGCATTGCAAAATACATCGGTACGTCTAATGCGAATTCAACATAACGTTCTATGCTCATGCCATCTTCAAACACGAATGGTGTCATGCCTGAGCGGGCATTGTCGGTGTCGGTCCAGACATGGCTGCGGAAGGATTGATAGCCGTTGGGTTTGCCTTCGAGGAATGGCGAATTGGCAAAGAGGGCCGTGGCCAGTGGTTGAAGCGCTATTGATGTGCGCAGTTTTTTGACCATGTCGGCTTCGTCAGAATAATCGAGGTTCACTTGCACGGTGCAGGTGCGGAACATCATATCGCGGCCCATGGTGCCAACCTTATCCATGTAAGGTGCCATGATTTTATAGCGGCCTTTGGGCATGACCGGGGTTTGTGCGCGCGTCCACACGGGGCTGGCACCGAGGCCTAAAAAGCCGATGCCAAGCTTGTCGCCAATCTCGCGGACTTGTTTCAAATGTTCTGAAATTTCCGAGCAGGTTTCGCCAACTGTGTTGAGTGGAGCTCCGGAAAGTTCGAATTGTCCGCCGGGTTCGAGCGAGATGTTGGCCAAGGAATTTGGATCAGAAAGGGCGATGATGTGTTCGCCTTCATACACACCTTCCCAGCCATAGGAATCGCGCAAGCCTTCGAGAAGTGCGCGGATCGAGCTTTTGCCTTCATATGGAACGGGGCCAAGCGTGTCTTTGAGAAATGGGAATTTTTCGTGCTCTGTGCCGATGCGCCATTCTGATTTTGGTTTGAAGCCGTCAACGAAATAAGCGATCAGTTGATCTTTGCTTTCGATTGGTGCTCGCGCTTGCGCAGTATCGGGCGTTGGTCCGCTCACTTGTATTTATTTCCCATTGTTGCCTTTTCACCATCTAAGCATTTGCTATGACAGCAGCAAGTAGCATTCTGTGACTTGTACTATTACGATTTGTCAGGGCTTCCCCAATCGCCTAGCTTTGCCTGTATCAATGATAGAGCCGCAGTGGCCACCGTGTCTGCCCGCATAATGCGAGGGCCGAGCTTAATGGTCGTTACAAAAGGCAATGATTTTAGATGTTTACGCTCATCTTCGGTAAAGCCGCCTTCGGGACCAACGCAGACTGCAAGTGGCAGCTTAAGCCCTTCAAGTGCTTGTAACGGATCCGAAACAGTTGCAGTTTCATCGCAGAAGATTAATCCGCGAGATGGGTGCCAAGCCTTTAATACTGCATCAAATTTTTGTGGTTCAAGTATTTCAGGCAGGAACACAAGATTGCATTGTTCAGCGGCTTCAATAACATTGGCACGCATTCTATCGAGGTTGACGCGCTCGGCTATTGTGCGGGCAGTGATGATGGGGCGCAGGCGCCTCGCACCCAACTCAGTTGCTTTCTGAACGAGATAATCAAGCCGCTGATGTTTGATGGGCGCAAACAGATAATCAATATCGGGCGGCGGCGTTGCTTCGTTCAGCTTTTTTTCGATTCGGATGCGAACTGATTTTTTTGCGGCCTCAATAATGTAGGCCAGCCATTCGCCATCGTTGCTGTTAAACACATGTACTGGATCGCCTGCGCCATGGCGCAACACGTTTACCAAATAGTGACCTTGCTCTCGCTCCAAAGCAATTTCGACATTGGTCGCGAATGCGGCATCAAGGTGCAAGCGGGGTGTGGTTTTTGCCATAGGGTTTGTGTATCACGGCGGCGATGAGCGAAACAACTAAGATTGCAGATGCCGCGGCGGCCAGTTGGGTGGATAATTTGCCCAATAGCTTAATCCCTTATGCGCAATTGATGCGGCTTGATCGACCGATTGGTTGGTGGCTGTTATTGTTGCCCTGTTGGTGGGGCTTGGCGCTGGCGCAGATTGCAGCTGGTGGTGGCTTACCTGATTTATGGAAAGCGTTTTTGTTTTTGATCGGTGCAATCGTTATGCGGGGTGCGGGTTGCACGCTGAATGATATTGTTGACAGGAATATTGATAACAAGGTTGAACGCACGCGGTTGCGCCCCCTGCCCGCTGGGCTGATTAGCGTGCGCAGCGCTTTCATATTTTTGGTTGCTCAGCTTTTATTGGGCTTTGTGATATTGCTGCAATTCAATTATCTTACCAGCATCACCGCAATTGCCTCATTGGCTATCGTTGCAGTTTATCCATTTATGAAACGCATCACCTATTGGCCGCAGGTGGTTTTGGGGTTGGCGTTCAATTGGGGTGCGCTGCTTGGTTGGACTTCGGTTCATAACAGTATCGCGCTTGCACCGATCTTGCTTTATCTCGGCGGCATTTCATGGACGCTGGCTTATGACACGATCTATGCCCATCAAGATAAGGACGATGATGCTTTGATCGGCGTGAAGTCAACCGCAATTCGATTCGGTGGCGCAACGATTTATTGGCTGGTTTTCTTCTTTGCATTGGCGCTGGCTTTGATTGATGCCAGTCTTTGGCTTGTATCAGCGCCGCTGCCTGCCCATGTTGGTGTTGTTGGTGCCGCTTTGCATGCGGCTTGGCAGGTTTCGCGCTTTGACGGCAACAATTCGCTCATGTGTTTAAAACTGTTTCGCGCCAACCGCATGTTTGGTGTAATTGTGCTACTCGGCCTTTTGATTGGAAGCTTTATTTTATGACTGAGAAATTATTGGATATCGCCGCTGATCTGGTTTCGCGCGCGCGCAAACTTGGTGCCACTGATGCCGATGCAATGGCCGTTGAGCAGAGCGATGTTTCAGTTTCCATCCGTGAAGGTGCGGTGGAAAATCTTGAGCGCTCGGAAGCCACGGGCGTGGGTCTTAGGGTGTTTGCTGGCAAATCATCGGCAATTATTTCGGGCAGTGTATTGACATCAGACTCTTTGCAGAAGTTGGCCGAACGGGCGCTGGCCATGGCCAAGGCCGCACCGCCTGATGAATTTTGTGGTTTGGCTGAGGCTTCGCAATTGGCCAAGGGTGATATTGATCTTGATCTGGTCTCGCAAACGGAACCATCGGTTGATGAGCTGAAGGCAATGGCGATTGATGCAGAAAGATTTGCGCTCGATGTTAAGGGTGTTTCAAAGAGCATTGGCTCTGGCGCATCGGCTTCGAATTATTTTGTGGCGCTGGCTTCCACCAATGGATTTTCACGCAGTTATCGGCGCACAGGTTATGGCCTTAGCGCCTCGGTGATTTGCGGTGAAGGCACGGACATGGTGCGCGATTATGATGGCACTTCGGCTAATCATTTTTCTGATTTGGAGAGCCCTGAAAAAATTGGCCGCACGGCTGGCGAGCGCGCGGTTGCCAAAATCAATCCGCAAAAGCTAACATCACGTTCTGCTCCAGTGATTTTTGATCGACGAGTATCCTCAAGTTTGCTGGGGCATTTGGCGGGGGCTATCAATGGGGCTTCGATTGCGCGCGGCGTTAGCTTTTTGAAAGATCATCTGCACCAGCAGATTTTCAAATCGAACATTAGTATTATTGATGACCCGTTGCGTTTACGCGGGCCTGCTTCACGCTCGTTTGATGGCGAAGGCCTTGCGGTGCAACGTCGGGCTCTGATTGAAAAAGGTGTATTGACCGGATGGGTTCTCGATTTGCGTTCGTCGCGGCAATTGGGCATGCAGCCCACTGGCCAAGCGTCGCGCGGCATGGCTTCGCAGCCTGGCCCGTCGACCACGAATGTGCATTTAGAACCGGGCGCGCAATCGCCTTCAGAAATGATGAAGGCATTGGGAAGCGGATTGTTGATCACAGAATTTATCGGTGCCAGCATCAATTCATCAACGGGCGATTATAGCCGTGGTGCTTCAGGGTTTTGGTTTGAGAATGGCGAGATCGCTTACCCAGTGAGTGAAATCACCGTGGCTGGAAATTTGAAAGAAATGTTTTTGAGTTTGGTTCCCGCCAATGATTTGTTGTTCAAAGGGGCCACCAATGCGCCTTCATGTTTGATCGAGGGCATGACCATTGCTGGGCGTTAAGGTTTCTGCTGACTTTCAGGCAGATGCTGAATTGTTGTTTTCCGCTGTCCAAGATGCAGGTGCGATGGGGTTGGATCTTTCGCGGCAAAACGTGCGCAATTGGGCAAAGCCCGATGGATCAACTGTGACAGAAGCTGATTTACAGATTGATGCTTTTTTGAAATCACGCTTGCATGATACGCAGCCCGATTATGGTTGGTTATCGGAAGAGTCAGTCGATACGCCCGAACGTCTCTCGCGCAAACGGCTTTGGATTGTTGATCCGATTGACGGCACGAATAGTTTTGTGAATGGCACGGATGGTTGGTGCATTGGCGCGGCATTGGTTGAAGATGGCCACCCTATTTTGGCAGCGTTGTATCAGCCTGTGGCCAATCGGTTTTACGCAGCAGCTTTGGGGCATGGTGCTTTTTGTAATCGCGTTCTGATCAAGCCAAATGATGGGGCCAGTTTTGCTGGTGCAAGTTTGCTTGGAACCGGACGCGCGCTCAAGGCCCTGCCCGGCGTTGAAGCCGCCGCAGCGCCAAATATTCCGTTGCTGTTGCGCTTGGCGCATGTGGCGTGTGGCAAGGCCGACATCGCGTTGTCACTCGGTTTGCGCAATGATTGGGATTTAGCGGCGGGGCATTTGTTGGTGCAGGAAGCAGGTGGTGTGATAACCCAAGTTGGTGGCGCTCAAATGATTTATAATCAATCGGTGCCGAAGCAGGACGGCCTGCTTGCTGCTGGGAAATTGAGACACGGCGCAGTGCTTGCGCAATTGGAGGAGCTATGACGGAGCCAAAAGAACAACTGCTGCATCTGGTTTTTGGCGGGGAGTTGCAGGATGTGAGCCACGTTACATTCAAGGATTTGGCAAAGCTGGATGTGGTTGGGTTTTTTCCCAACTATGCTGCTGCCCATCAGGCATGGCTCGGCAAAGCGCGCGAGACCATTGATAATGCGCAGATGAGGTATTTTATTGTGCATTTGCACCGATTGCTCGATCCGGCGAAGGATCATAAGCATTAGATCTTTTCGGCAGCTTGTAATTTTCGCAGCTGAAAATTTTCGATCACATCGGCTGCTAAAACCTTACGCACCTCGGCACAATCAGCATGCATTTGCGTGACCAGATCATCAACACCTTTGAACGTTTTGTCAGGCCTGATGAGATCGACGAAATTCACCATCAGGATTTTGCCGTAAAGGTCGATATTTTGGTCAAGCAAATAGACTTCTAAGAAGGTCCGTTTGGTGTCGAAGGTTGGTCTATCGCCGAAATAGGCTGCACCTTGCCAGCAGGGTGTTGTTGACGGATCAGCGGCGTTGCGTGCGGTGACGGCATAGATGCCGCGGAAGGGTTCGGCACCCGGATCAAGAATAATGTTAGCTGTTGGGAAGCCAATGGTGCGACCGCGCTGGTCGCCTGGCACGACTTCGCCCATCACCATCCATTGATAACCCAGTTCATTGGCGGCAGCGCGCACATGGCCACGGCGCAGGCTGGTGCGGATTGAACTTGAGGAAAAAGGCGCGTGGCCATCGCCGTCATCAGTTACCTGGTCGACGACGGTTACAGTGAAGCCATGCATTGCGCCCATATCGCGCAAATTTTCGGGCCCGCCTTTGCGGCCTTTGCCGAAGTGGAAATCATAACCCGTTATGACGTGCGACACGCCAAGGTGTTTGACCAGTTGTTCATAGATGAATTCGTCGGCCTCAAGACCTGCCAGCGCTTCATTGAAATCAATGTTGACGGCGAATTGCGCTCCAAAGGCAGAAGCCAAACGCATTTTGAGGGGGTAAGGTGTCAGGCGGAATACGGGTTCATCTGGGCGAAAAAAGGTTCTGGGATGTGGTTCGAATGTGAGAATACCCCAGGGTTTGTCGTTTGCTTCGGCTTGTTTGCGGGCAATGCTCAACAGTTCCTGGTGACCACGGTGCAGCCCATCAAAATTACCAATGGCCACAACGCCGCCGCGCAGGGATTTTGGAATTTCAACAGATTGCAGAAACACCTTCATGGGCGGGACTTAGCCAAAAGTTTAGTGCCAGTCTAGCTCAGGCATATGAGCGATGATGTTGGCGTGGGGAACTGCCTTTTGGGTATCGGCCACGATGGATGCGCTGACGTTGATGCCATCTGTAATAAACACGCAAGGCACGCCTAAATCAGCAGCGCCCTTCACGTCGGTTTGTGGGCCATCGCCGATACAAAGGATTTGGCTTTTGTCGATAGCGTGGCCAAGTTTTTTTTGGGCTTTTGAGATCGCCAAATCATAGATTGGTGTGAACGGTTTTCCCGCCATCAATACTTTACCGCCGATTTTTTCGTAGGCTTCAGCTAAGACACCAGCGCAAGGGATTAAGCGATCGCCTTTTTGCACGACTTTATCTGGATTGGCGCAGATCATCGTGAGGTTATATCGTTTCATTTCGACGAGAATTTCTGTGTAGTTTTCAGCAGTTTCGGCAAGCTCGTTGAAGAGACCTGTGCAAACGACCGACTGTGCATTTTTTAATTCTACACGCTCGACGTCGAGGCCTTTGAAAATCGAATGATCGCGGAAAGTTCCGATGAAATAAGTTTTGTCACCACCGTGCTTCAAAATCAAATCGCGTGTCACATCCCCGGATGTGACCATGTCATCGAAGACATTCCTGTCGACGCCTAACTGGTCAAGATGTTGAGAAACACTGGGGGTCGTGTTTGGTGCGTTAGTGATGAGAATAACTGTGCCGCCGTTAGCACGATGATTTTTGAGCGTTGTCACAGCGCTTTGGAAAGGAGCCTCGCCGTTATGCACAACGCCCCAGATATCGCTAAACCAAATGGGATAGGTTTCAGATAGTTTTTTCATGTCTATGCCGCCGCGTGGAAATCAACAGAGGCGTTTTCGACGAACTCTTTTTTCACGCGGCGCGGAGGAGCAAAGCATGAGCCGGAAACAAGGCGCGTGATTTGTGGCAATTTGCCGATGATCCGTTGATCAGCTACGCCAGAAACAATCATTTGCACGCGGGATGCACGGGCCGTTTGTGTGAAACTGGCCATGGCCAGTGACGGGCCGTGGACGGCATCTATTGCCGCAGAGTCGAGGCTAACAAAGCGCACGTTCAGTGTGTTCATGGCAGTCAAATCAAGTCCAGCAATTGAAACATTCGAAAGGCCAAACCTTGCACCTTGGCGTGCGAGTTCTGCGAGGCCTTCAAGTGCTTGTTCGGTGAGGCCCGCTAACATGGCGTGTGGGAATTCAAAAATCAAGCCTTGGGAAATATCGGCAGCTGCTTTGCGATCTGCGTTGATCTGCGAGATCGAATCACGCGAGGCCAAAGTCGACGCACCGATTGGCATGAATATATTGAGTTGCGGATCGCGCTGGCGAAGCTTGCGCAATAATGCATCGGCTTCGCGGGCTACAAAAATATCGAGTGCTGGTCTGGCACCAATTCTTTCCGCGTGATGGAGGAATGTATCTGAGGCCAGTTCTTCGCCCTTCCCATCAGCCAGACCAAGATGCATTCGGTAATGCGCAGTGCGGCCTGTCGTGAGATCGATGATGGGTTCTAGCGAAACTGAAAGCTGATCGCCGAACGGCGATGCAGGTTCGAGTTCTTGAGGAGGTTGGAGAGGAGATTTTTGGTCATTCTGCGCGGGCGGAGGTGTGGAGATTTTTTCAGCGGCGGGTGGAGCGGAGTAAGTTGTACGCTGGATTTCGGTTTGCAAACTTGTGTAACTGTCTTTTAATTCAGAAAAGCCGCGCGCCATTAGTTCGCGATCACGTTTTGCTTCAAGCTTAGATTCGTCGAGCGATTTGCGCAGGCTATCAAATTGGTTCTTGCTTTCTCTGGTGCTTGTTAGTGTTACAGCGATGTCTGATTGCGTATTTTGGCGGTCATTGCTGAGGTCAGTTGAACGACGGGTGACGAACACCAAGATTGCGGCTTGTGAAAAACCTAATGCCAAGACAGCCACAACAATTGCGAGCAAAGGCGCTGTGCCGCCGCCAATCATATAAAATCCGCTGCCGATTGCGGTGGCCAAGCCAATCACCACTACACCGACATATGGCCAATCTTGTTTTTGCATTCCCTACCCCAAGTGCCTGATTGATTCCGCGCCCCATCCGAATCATACAGGCCCCATACTAAACAGACTGAGGCCTGATGTGAATCCCGATTGAGATAGATCAGCCTAAACTTTGACGAATTCGTCAAAGTTTAAAAAAGTTGATCAAAAATAGAAACTCAGGGCGATTTTGACTTTTCTATGAAAAGTCAAAACGCTCCAGTTGTGCGCTTTTAAATTGCGTCGTTTTTAAGCAGTTTTTCTGGTGATTGCGCCGTCGATGGCGGCGGCGACTTCGTCAATGTCGCTCTTGGTTGCAATGTATGCTGGGCTCAAACACAGTGTGTTGTTGAGACCGGGCAATGAACGATTGGTTGCGCCGATGATGACAGCGGAATTGGCCATGCAATCGCCTACGATGGCTTGCACCATGGCTTCTGGCAGTGGTTCCTTGGTTTCGCGATTTGAGACCAATTCCAAACCTTGGAACAGGCCCATGCCGCGCACTTGACCGATGACGCTGTGCTTGGCTTGGAGGCCTTGCAATTTTTCCATCAGATATTCGCCCATGACCTTGACGTTATCGAGCAAGTTTTCTTCTTCGAGAATTTCCATATTCGCGATGGCTGCTGCTGGGCCGCCTGTGCAACCGCCGAACGTCGAGATATCTCGGAAATAACTCATGGGATCAGCAGGGTTGGCTTTGAATTCATTGAACACGGCTTCAGTCGTGACTGTGCAAGAAATCGCGGCATAGCCAGAAGCCACACCTTTGGCCATTGTTACGATATCTGGTTGCACGCCAAATTGTTGGTAGCCAAACCATGTTCCGGTGCGACCCATACCGCAGACCACTTCATCAATGATCAAAAGCACATTGTATTTTTTGCAAATTTCCTGGACGCGTTCCCAATAGAATTTTGGTGGAACGATCACACCGCCACCTGCAACGATGGGTTCAAGGATCAAACCGCCTACAGTATCTGCACCTTCGCGCAGGATCACTTCTTCAATGGCGTTGGCAGCGCGGACACCGTAATCTTCCACATCGCCCCATTGCGAACGATATTCGAGATTGTGGGGAACTGAAATGAAGCCCGGTGTGTATGGGCCATAGTTGGCGCGGCGTTCTTCCTGGCCGCCTGATGAAAGGGCCGAAATTGTAGTGCCGTGATAATCACGCTCGCGGTAGAGGATCTTATATTTTTTTCCGTCATATTTATTATGCGCGATTTGACGGACGATTTTGTAAGCTTTCTCGTTGGCTTCTGAGCCCGAGTTTGAATAATAGACGCGCGCCATGCCTGGCATTTTTTCAATCAGGCTTTTTGCGAACGTGGCGCCGGGGATTGTTCCCATTGCACCGGCAAAATAATTCAACTTCACCAATTGGTCACGAACTGCATCAGCAATTTTCACCCGGCCATAGCCAACGTTAACGGTCCACACGCCGCCTGATGTGGCATCCAAATGCTCGCGGCCTGACTGGTTCCAAACGCGCATCCCTTTGCCTTCGATAATGATCAGAGGGTCAATGGTTTCAAATTTTTTGTGCTGTTGCAGATGGTGCCACACATGGGCCTTATCGGCTTCGACAATGTGGGAATAGTCGTTCTTTGGGGCATGAATGTTCATGGGGCTTCACCTCTGGTTCTGCTGAATTAAATGAGCTTAGCAGAGATGAAGCATGAATGGAAATACGCCAGTGGCGAAGGGCTTGCGGGGCCAGATTATTCTATAATGATGATGTGTTGTTTCAACGCGAGGTCAAACTGCACATAACCCAAGCAACGGCGCAATACATCCCGGTAAACCTGACCGCGCTTTGCCATCACTTCGCCCAACCCATGAATTTGTAAATCGCCATTGGCTGGCGGATGCAGTGGCGCAATAAATTTATGGCCATAGACAATGGCGACATATGTGTTGGGTGGCGCTGTGTCTTCGTCGGTGGCGGGCACCATATAGTCAGCCACGTAGTCATCTGCCTTCAACCGGGCTTCTGAGCGACAACTTTCGAAGCTCGGCGTGGTCTTGGTTGAAAGACTCCCGTTGGCCGTGGCGGTTCCAACGCTCAGCAATGCCGATAAGGCCAACACACTTAAATTCAGCTTACACATAAAATCACCCAGTTCTTCAACACCGCATCTGGGATTATCTTGGAATGGCACAGGTCGTTAGTAAAGTGTTAACTATGGTTAACGGCATAGTTTGTTCAGAAATCCCCCGAAAATCTCAAGATCCAACAGCGCGTTGGGTTTGCTAGGGGTTTTTCATTCTCAAAGCTTTGCAGTGAATTCTTCCGTCATGTTACGCTTGACATGCCGGATAATGTCACGTATCACTTGACGAATGGAAATTGAGAGCATCTCGCACAAAGCTCTGAAGCGGTTCTTTTTAACTGGTAATTCAAAAGGGCTTGTGGGTGATGTTGAGCGGCTTCGTGCGATGCTGGCCTTTATTGCTGCCGCCGCTTCGCTCGATGAATTGGCAAAGCCGCCGAACTATGGCTTGCACTGTCTAACAGGCAACCGAGCTGGAACGTGGTCTATGACGGTCACACGCAACTGGCGACTCACTTTCATTGTGAACCAAACGGCCACCGTGGCTGATATGAACTTGGAGGATTATCATGGCTCTTAAAATGCACCCGTCAATTTCAGTCCATGCCGGACGTTGGCTGATGAGCGAAATCGTGGAACCGAGTGGCCGCAGCATTACCGATCTGGCCGCAGAAATGAGCGTGTCGCGGCAAGCGCTGAGCACCGTGCTGAACGGCCATGCCAGCCTGAGCGCAGACATGGCGCTGCGCTTTGAGCGACAGTTCAAGATCAGTGCTGATACCTTGATGAGAATGCAGACCTCTTACGATCTCGCGCAAGCGCGTCTGCAATTGGCAGGTTGATGTGGTTTGTCTGAATTTCAAGTACGGATCATCGCAGTTGAACTAGCGGTGTCTGCTTTGGATTTATTTCCAGACTCGAAGTTCGGATTGCCAAACCATCGAGAAGGGGCTTGAACAGGGAGCCCTATGCAAGATACAAAATCTAGTGATCCGGTGGCGCATCCGCAGCAATAACCCCGCCGCATGATCTGGTACGTGAACGGACGAATTCTGACAAAGCGCGACAACTTTTTGGTGCTGCCCTTGCCCATGAAATCCGATTGGCTGTAGCTGATGAATTTGTGACTGAACTTGAGGGAACTACAAACAAGGATAACCCTGATCCTTTACTTCAAATGGCGCTTCGGATGCCACGATTACCAAAGGCGGACAAAGCTCAATTGGACGCCTTGGCAGCGCAGATTCATGAAATGGTTTTTGTGAAACCACAAGTGCAAGCGGCTGGCTCGAAACAGGCAAAGAGCGATGCCCGCCATTTGGCACACGCCGCACTATCGCGTGCTTCAGCATTTGTTACCCGAGATGGTGCAATTCTAAGTGCGCTAATTGATTTGATTTCGGCAATCGGTATAGATGTAGTTACGCTTGAAGAGCTGGTTGCGCTGCTTCCACGCGATGTCCAAACAGCGATCACATCTACCATACAAGGTGATGGTTTCGAGTATGCCACTTTGACAGGCGTGGACTTGGCACAATATCTCAAAGAAGCAAAAATATCGGAAGAATTGATAGCTGAATTCACTTCAGACGATGCAAATGGGCTATTTCGCCGTGAAGCCATTCGTGAAAATGGACGAATAGTTGCGGTGGGCGCAATCAAAATTCCAAAAGGAATGGAACCAATCGCACGACTGTTGGTACAAGTACGACAGGAACACTTCGATAGCGATATGTTTGCCGACTATATCCTCGATAGCTTCACTCGTTTTGCCTGTGCAGATATTACAACTACTGTTGAACTTATCCATTTGCCGGGACAGTCCACAACATACAGCTTCGCCAAAGCACGCGGTTTTCTCCTGAATTCCACAAGTGGAAACTATTTGAAAGTTGCGCTTGGAAAACCCCTTACACCGGATAACTGGATAAACACCGTTCAAGAAATTCGTCGTCGAACAGGTCTTGTTCTTCCTGATCAAATTCCTAATATCAATTCTAACGAAAAAACCGTTGAGATCACTACACGAACAGGCAAGAAATCAAATATCGCAATCGGAAAACTTGAAGATGTTCTTGGTCCCACAATCTTAATTTGGCCGGGCCGCGATGGTGTTGTTGTACCTATCACCCGTGCTTATGCTGACGACCTACTAAGCAGAGATTCGCAGATTGGCCAACGGATGGTTTTTGCGATTTGTATTCATGTCTGTAATTTCGGTGTTGATGGTTTTTTCGAGATGGTCTGG
>JAYTSN010000044.1:0-6661 GCA_043745625.1 Aestuariivirga sp.
CCTGAAGCTTTCGATTTGCTTCAGGCCATGAACACAGGCCATGACGGCTCAATGGGCACACTCCACGCCAACTCTCCGCGCGAAGCAATTTCACGTTTGGAATCGATGATCACGATGGGCGGCTTCTCACTGCCATCCAAGACGATTAAGGAAATGATCGTAGGTTCAATTGACGTCATCGTACAAGCCACGCGTCTTCGCGATGGTACGCGTAAAATTACACACATCACTGAAGTGGTCGGCATGGAAGGCGATGTGATCATTACGCAAGATTTGTTTATCTATGACATTTTAGGTGAAGACGCCAATGGCAAGATCGTTGGCAAACATCGTTCAACCGGCATTGCACGCCCTCATTTCTGGGATCGTGCACGCTATTACAATGAAGAACGTCGTTTGGCCGAGGCATTGGAAAAAGCTGAAGACCGCTCGGCAAAAGATTGATTGAGTAACAAAGAGAAAACACATGTTTTTTGGCGACGAACTTTCTTCTACTGCTTTTACCGTCATGGTTGCTCTGGCTGTTGGCGGCATGGCAATTGCTATTCTGTTTCCATTCTTCTCGAACAATAACAGCGCCAACCGTGTTAAGGCCATTTCGACGGGCAAAAAAACAGAATCTTTCGGAAGCTCAATACGGTCTCGTCTCGCAGAAGATTCAAAAGACACGCGCCGCCGCCAGATTCAAGATTCGTTGAAGCAGGTTGGTAAACAAGAAAAGGAACTCAAGAAACGCCGCGCCACTCTACGTGTTAGCTTGGAACAAGCTGGTCTCGATATCACTGTAAGATCATATTGGATCGCTTCAGCAATTTTAGGATGCGGACTAGCAGCAATTTCCCTCGTTGTTTATCCAAACATCCTTGTGATCATCGCAGTGATGTTTGTGGGAATTTTCGGTCTTCCACGGTGGATTCTCAAAAAGCTGCGCGTTCGCAGGCAAAATATTTTCTTGCATGACTTTGCTGATGCATTGGATGTTATGGTGCGCGGCCTTAAATCTGGATTGCCAGTAACCGAAGCAATGAAGATTATTGCGGCTGAGTCAGGGCCGCCCGTTGGCCCTGAGTTTTCGGAAGTGGTTGAGGGGCAACGTTTGGGTATATCCGTCGAGCAAGGCATTGAACGTATGGTCGAGCGCATCCCTTTGCCAGAAGTAAACTTTCTGGCAATTGTTATGACAATTCAAGCAAAGACCGGCGGCAATCTTTCGGAAGCCTTGGGCAATTTGTCTCGCGTACTTCGTGATCGTAAAAAGCTGAAACAAAAAGTACAATCAGTCAGTCAAGAAGCAAAATCTTCAGCGGCCATCATTGGTTCATTGCCGTTCATTTTGATGGGCGCACTCACAATGTTAAACCCCACCTATCTCAGCCCGTTGTTCAGCACTTCAATGGGTAACATGCTGCTGATCGGTAGCGGTATCTGGATGACGATTGGTGTGTTGGTAATGCGTAAAATGATCAACTTTCAAATTTAGGTAGTAAAATGAACTTCGGCAGCCTTTTCCAAATTGAATCACTCGTCATGATATTTGCGGGATTGGCGGTTTTTGGCACCATCATAACCATTACAGCTCCATTTTTTGAAAATGACAAGTTACAGGCGCGAGCGAAGATCGTTGCTTCTGAGCGGGATCGGTTGAAGGCCCAACAGAAGGCAAGTTTTTCAAACGCAGAAGTGCGCTTGCGCGAAAAAGTAAAACCCAGTGCCTACACCCAAATTGTTGACTCGCTCAATCTTCGCAAACTTTTTGAATCAGAAGCCTCACGCGTAAAGCTCCGTCAGGCAGGTTTCAGAACCGAGAAGAATTTGATGACATTCCTGGCGATGCGGATTATCACCCCTGTCGTAATCGGCCTTTTTACTTTCATTTACACCTCGACAGTTCTGGCTGAAAAAGTTCCACCAAATCTGCGGCTGTCAGCTGCAATGGTTGGCATGGTGTTTGGTTTTTATTTGCCAATGCTTGTCATTAAGAATTTTATTTCAAAGCGCCAAGCGTCAATTAAAAAATCGTGGTCCGACGCGTTGGATCTTTTATTGATCTGCGTTGAATCTGGCATGGCATTGGAGCCAGCCATGGTACGCGTGGGTAAAGAAATTGGCAGTCAATCTGTGCCCCTGGCTGAGGAAATTGCGCTGACAGTGGCCGAACTTTCATTCTTGGGTGACCGCAGAAAAGCGCTTGATAATCTGAGCAAGAGAACAGGCCTCGATACTGTCAAGTCAGTTGTGACCAGCCTTATCCAATCCGAACGTTACGGCACACCCTTGGCTTCAGCTTTGCGCGTTCTCGCCCAAGAAAACCGTAATGACCGTATGGCAGAAGCTGAAAGAAAGGCTGCAGCCCTGCCTCCAAAATTAACAGTTCCGATGATCCTGTTTTTCTTGCCTGTAATCTTTGTTGTTATCTTGGGACCTGCTGGTATTACTGTAAGTAATTTAAAATAAGGGTTATGGGGGGTGATAAGCCTTGATAAGCCGTGCTTGGTCTTATTCCAGTGGAATGGTTGGAAGATAAATTGTTTGACCGAAAGCCAAGCTGCAAAACCCATTAGCAACCAATAGAGTGGCATCGTCAAAAGAGTTAACCACGAGCAGAATTTGCTTTTTTTGTTTGTCAGATAACCGGCATAAATTGCGGTGCCGTAACTTATGATAACGACGGCAAGGCTAAGGCCGAGCAGGCCCGTAATGAGATAATTGCGGTTAGTGCCTTCGGTGAATTCCAATCGCAATTGATAAGCTAAGATCAATGTAAATACGGGATGCACGATTGAGGAAAAAACCGTGCCAAAAATTGTGGCGTTTATTGCCCATATTCCGTCCCATCCTATTTGTTTTTGAAGACGTGCAGGATCTCGCATATGAACCAACCACGTTTGCAGGAAGCCTTTGAACCAGCGCGCGCGTTGATAAACCCAGTTGCCAAGTTGCACATTGGCCTCTTCATAGGTTTTGCTATCCAGCATTTGGGTTTGATAATTTTGTCTGGCCAAGCGAAGTCCAAGATCAGCATCTTCGGTTACGTTGTAAGGATCCCAAGCTCCTACATCCCGCAGTATCTTGGTGCGAAAATGGTTCGATGTGCCACCTAATGGAAGGGGCAAGTTGTGCCTCGCCAAACAAGGCAGCACCAAGCCAAACAAAACCGAATATTCAACGGCAAACTGCCGCGTCAGCCAGTTTTCATTGGCATTGTAAAACGCCAGTTCAGCCTGAAGACACGCTAGATTATTGGGCCCTGCAGCAAATGCGGCTGCGGCCTTTGTCAGTTGATCGGACTCTGGCACATCTTCGGCATCATAAATCGTCAAAAGTTCGCCACGCACAAACTGCAACGCATAGTTTAAAGCGCGCGGTTTGGTTTGGGGGCTGCCAATCGGCACAATGATAAGATCGAAATGTTCTGGAAGGCCCAAGGCGGCAACGGCACGGTGCATTGCTATATCAGTTTCTTCGAGGATCAATTTAATATCGAGCTTGTGTATAGGATAGTCGAGCTGGGTCAGAGCAGCCAATAGCTGGCCAAGCACACGTGTTTCGCGGAATACAGGAACTAACACAGAATAAACCGGCAGCTCTTTGTCAGAGAGTTTGCGGTGGCGAAATGAAGGGGGCTGCCCGCTTTCCATAACGCACATGAGGCGCAAAGCTGTTACGCTCAAAAAAAATATCGTCAGCAAAAGACTGGTTATTGCAAAGCTGACATCAATTGGTGTTGCGATGAGAAAACCAACATAGACGAGCGCCACGGTTGCAAATGTTAAAATTTGGGCTGACGTTAAACGTCGATGTGCAGAAAATTCAGGCCGATTGTCTTTAAGATAGTTGGTTGCTTGCCGGAGTAATTTGCTACCCATACAGCGTCTGATACTCGCTCTAAAATCTCCCAATTTAATTCGGGCAACGAGACGAAAATCCAATTCCGTAGCATTTTGAAGAGGTGGTCCTTCTACCGCTGCAAAAAAACTCCGGTCTGGAAGCCAAGCGACCGGCACAATCTGATGTTGAAGCACCAGCTCCACTTCTTGTGGGCTCAAACGCGTTATAATTTCATCAAGCAAATCAGGTGGAATGAGGGGTAAATCAGACTTTGAGTCATCAAAAGCCAATTCCCCACGCAAAACCGGCCCATTTTTTGGGCTCAACTCATATACTACTGACAAACTCGCCTCCCCATGCGATGATTGCCTATCACCGCCCCGCCAACTAAATTTAAACTTGAAGGAAACCACAGTGACAACTATGCAAAGAGTGCAGACACTCGTCTCAACACTCGGTTTAATTGTATTTTTGCAAACCACTGAATCTCTAGCTGCAAATAGTTCGGCAGCTCAGGTTCAGTTCCGACATGTTGACATTGGCGCCATTGCACCTGTGGAAACAATCAAAAATCCTATCAAGCTTCTCACCGATATTGATTTTCCGCCTTTCAGCTTTCAAAATCCCGACAAAACAAGTAGTGGTATTGCAGTCGATCTAGCGGTGGCTGCGTGTGCTGAATTAAAATTGACATGCCAACTGATCCCAAAACCTTTTGGCGAATTATTGCCAGCTTTAAAAAATCATGAAGGCGACGCGATTATCACTGGTGTTCGCTTAAGTTCAGATATTTTGAAAACCGCTTCTGCTACGAGACCGTATTATTTTTCATCTGCGCGTTTCATAACCCGCACCGGCATGACTTTCACCCAGCCTGATGCGCGCGCTCTTGCAGGACGGCGGATTGGTTATGTGAAGGGCACAAGTCACGCCGCTTTTCTTGGAAAATATTATGAAAGATCGGCACTCACACCATTTAACGATGAAAACGCATTGCTTGAGTCTCTCCGTACCGCCACGATAGATGTGGCATTCACAGACAGCTTGCATGCGTCTTTTTGGTTGAAAGGAACTAATGCTCAGAAGTGTTGCGTAAATTTGGGTGAAAGTTTTATTGACCGTCAAACATTTTCGCGCAGTATGAGCTTGGTGATCAGCAATGATCAACCAAATCTGCGCGAGGCCTTTGACTATGCGTTAGACCGAATGCAGGAAAAAGGCACAACGGCAAAAATCTTTCAGCGCTATATACCCGACAGCTTATTTTAAGCGCCAACAGCAGTGCTGATATTTGCTAAACCCTTACCCTGAAGTTTTTGCTCAAGCCCCGCACAAATCTCTGCAACCATGCTAGGGCCGCGATAAACCAAGGCAGAATAAATCTGAATGAGTGAAGCGCCAGCGCAAATTTTGGCCCAAGCCGATTCAACATCTGAGACACCGCCAACTCCGATCAATGGAATTTTAGCATCGGTCATTTTATGAAACAGTGCCAGTTGCTGCGTTGATAAACCAAATAATGGTTTACCCGAAAGCCCGCCCATTTGCGCTGCGTGTTCCGAATTCAATTTGGGCCTTGAGATAGTTGTGTTTGAAATAATCACAGCATCAACTGTTTCAATGCCGCAAACATCTGCAACATCTTGTAAATCACCTTCTGCAAGATCGGGTGCAATTTTTAAAAACATTGGCAAAGCGACTTTGCGTTTGGCATTTAAAGCAGAAAGCAATTTCAGCAACTCCTCACGGCCTTGCATATTGCGAAGGCCTGGTGTGTTGGGTGAGGAAATATTGATTGTGACATAGCTTGCCACATTGCGAAATATTTCAAGGCCTGAAACGTAATCTGCAATGCGGTCAGTCGCATCTTTGTTGGCACCAATATTCACACCGACAATACCGCCCCGGTTACGCCGGGCTTCAAGCCTGCGCAACACGGCGTGTTGGCCATCATTGTTAAAGCCCATCCGATTAATCACAGCTTGATCTTCAACAAGCCGGAACAATCGTGGTTTTGGGTTTCCAATCTGAGGGCGAGGCGTAACAGTGCCAATTTCAACAAAGCCAAACCCCTGTCCCAACATGGCGTCTGGCACTTCTGCATTTTTATCAAACCCAGGGGCTAGCCCAATGGGATTGGGAAATGTGAGGCCAAAAAGTTTGGTTTGAAGAGCCGCGGATTGAATTACGCCACGACCGCCGCCGATGCCTGCCTTTAAAGCATTGATCGTCAGACCATGGGCTTGCTCTGCATCCATTTTATGCAGAAAAGGTTTAGCGAGCGCAAAACCAATATTGGCCAAACCCATTACATCACCTCTGGCGGAAATGCATGCGCATCACCATTCCAAGGCAAGGGTTTTGCCCATAAAATACGTGTGGGATCAATCAATCCATAAACATGCGGGAACAACTGCCCACCGCGCGAGGCTTCCCATTTCAAATCTTGCAAAACAACGGCCTCATCAATTGCAACCAACACCAAATTCAGGGCACCCGCAAAATGCAGCCGCGCTGTTTCTTTTAATTGGGATGCCGTTGAGAGATGAATGTAGCCATCCTTCAAATCAATAGCCGCACCCTTAAACACGCCAGCAGCTTCAGCTTCGCGCCAAGCGCCCTGGTTTATGATTTTGTAAATTACGCGCAAAAACAGGCTCCAAAAATAATTATCATAATAAGATGCTTTACGCTGGACAAAGCTTTGCGCAAGAGGTATTGGTTCCTAATTGAGGCAAAAACAAAACTGCGGAGGATTTTTCATGTTCACACACAAGCAAGTTTGGGCGGCGATTGACACAATTGCCGAGCGTTATGGGTTTTCAGCTTCTGG
>JAYTSN010000045.1:0-2260 GCA_043745625.1 Aestuariivirga sp.
ATGGGTTTCCGCCATGCGCCCCGGCCAGAGGATTTTCCGATCCTGCCAACCTTCTGGCACGAGATGACATTGCGCCCCGCTTTTTTCTTTGACCACGACCCATCAATGACGTTTAATCCCGGTGTGCTTGAACCACCAAAGGAATAATTATGAAACTTTACGGCGATTTACTTTCTCCATTCGTGCGCATGTCCATGGTGACGGCCATTGAAGCTGGCTTAACAAGCCGGGTGCAGTTAATTAACACGGGCGTTAAGCCCCACGAAGTGAACGCCGCACTCGAGAAGCTTTCGCCCATCGGCAAGATTCCAATTCTTGAAACCGATCACGGCCATGCAATTTATGATAGTCGGGTGATCATGGAATATTTCACCCATACTGGCGGCAATTCAGATCTCTTGCCGCATGAAGGTGTTAAACGTTTCCGCATTTTAACTTTGGTCGCTTTAGCCCAAGGCATGGCCGATGCTTCAGTATCGTTGCGCTATGAACAAGCTGTTCGCCCCGAAGCTGCGCGCTGGCCGGAGTTTGCAGCACGCGTAAAAGAGCGCATTAATGCCTGCCTTGATGATCTCGAAAACAATTGGCGCGAAGATTTGCAACAGGTTTCGCTGGGTTCAATTGCCACGGCCGTAGCGCTTGGCTACCTTGATATACGTCACGACGCATTAAATTGGCGCAAAGACCGGGCTAACCTCGATCAGTTTAATCAGGGCTTCATCAAGCGCGACAGCATGATCAATACCGCGATCAAGGTTTAAGCGCTATATAGTCACCATGACTGATTTCAAGGTGATCATATCAGGTGCGGGGCCAGCGGGATTAGCGGCAGCGATTTTGCTGGCAATTGACGGTATAAAAACCGCAGTTGTGGCCCCGGCCACGCAGCTCAGTGATCCGCGGACTGTCGCATTGATGCAACCATCAATGCTGTTTCTAAAATTTGCCGGGCTGTGGACCTCAGAACTGGAAGCTGTTTCAGCGCCGTTGAAACTTTTACAAATTGTCGACGACACAGGCAATTATGTTACGGCTCCAGATGTGACTTTCAACGCCAGTGAAGCAAAGCTCGATGCTTTTGGTTGGAATGTGCCGCTTGCGCAATTAACACCTCTAATGTTGAAACGCGCCGAAACTTTGGGCGTGGTGATGATTGATGACCGCAGCGAGAGTTCTGAGGTCACTGAAAATGCATCCACACTCCGAACAGTCAAAGGCCAAACCCTGAGCGCTGAAGTTATCATTGCTGCTGATGGTTCTGAATCTCCTATCCGCAAATCTCGCGGAATTAAAATGCAAAACTGGCGCTTTGATCAATCAGCTCTGGTCACCACATTCGCGCACACGGGCCCGCATGGATTTATGAGCACTGAATATCACAAGGGTGCTGGCGCTTTCACAACAGTCCCCCTGCCCGGAAATCACTCAAGCTTGGTGTGGATGGAAAAACCTGCGCGAGCACAAGCTCTCTACGAATTATCCGATTCCGAACTCGCCGCCGAAATTCAAATTGAAACTAAAGGTAACCTCGGCCGCATATCTGATATTGGCGTTCGCAGAGTTTTCCCGATGAAAGGTGAGCGAGCGGAAGTGTTTGCAAAAAACCGCACCATTTTGTTGGGTGAAGCTGCGCATTCTCAACCTCCACTTGGTGCACAAGGATTGAATATGTCCTTCCGCGACGCCGCCCAAGCGGCCGATCTTATAATCGGAGCAGAAGATGCCGGTGCCCCTTCGATCCTGAAAGAATATGACCAACTGCGCCGAACGGACGTGATCCCCCGCCAGCAAATGATAACTATGGTGAACATGTCACTGCTATCAGAATTTGTAGCATTTGGTTTGCTCCGCGCCGCAGGTCTGGCAGCCGTAGCCAAAATTCCACCTTTGCGCAATTTAGCTATGGCGCAAGGCTTGGCACCTTCCAGTAATCTGCCTTTTGCAATGCGCGGCTAGATCAACCTGAGCTTTGACGGAATCGTCAAAGCTCAGAAAAGTTGATCGACCAGAATAACTTAGGGCGATTTTGACATTTCCATGAAAAATCAAACCGCTCTAAGCGCCCTTGCTAAACCCGCTCAAAATTGGCAATGAGGGATCATGCCGCTGTTCAACGAAGCCAAATTTCAAATCGGACAAATTGTCCGCCACCGCCTCTTCTCATTTCGGGGCGTGATTTTTGATGTCGATCCCGAATTTAACAACACCGAAGAATGGTGGAACGCCATTCCCCAGGAAGTTCGCCCGCGCAAAGATCAGC
>JAYTSN010000046.1:0-2258 GCA_043745625.1 Aestuariivirga sp.
CTTCCCCCGCAGTCAGCTTTGTTCCCAAAAGCGGAAACTCAGACTAACCCACGACCCTAAAATCTGATCTGTTGCCTTTCACGCTCAATGAAAATCACGAGACTTAGGCACGGTTCGAACGTTGCGGGGATGGCGGAATTTTGTGGCTTGGGCATGGGAAGATGCGGCTTCACTGGTATCTTCTGAAAGCCTGCCTAATTCATATGACCTGTCGAATATTCGTTCAGCAATCAAATGCACCACGCCTTCCGGGCTGCGCTGCACTTTTCCTTCGACCAGCAACAGTCTTCCGCCCATAATTTCGCGGCGGAAAACCTCGACTAATTTTGGCCAGACCACAACATTGCAGATGCTGCTTTCATCGCTCAGGGTGATGAAAACAACGCCGGCATCACCTGGCATTTGGCGGGTGAGCACAACGCCTGCACAAGCAGTGCTGCTGCCATCTTTGGCTTTCCAGATTTGTGCGCAATCCAATACATTTTCGCTTTTGAAAAGATCACGCAGAAAAAACATCAAATGGGCGCGCAGGGATAAGCGCAGCATTTGGTAATCCGCAAGCACATGTTCACTTAAAGGCATGGCTGGCAAGGGTGCAATTTCCTCTTCAGGCTGCTCTTCCACATATTGTGAGGCAAACAGCGGCAGATCTTCATCATCTGGAATGCGGCGCACCGCCCACAGAATTTCGCGGCGGTCTTGGGCAATGGACTGAAAACAATCTGCTTCGGCCAAAGCAACGAGTGCGCGCTTTGGCAGCTTTGCACGCCTGGCCACATCATCCACCGCGTTAAAGCCATTGTTGCGTTTAAACAGCAGGGTGTTGGCCCAAGCTTCCCGGAAGCCATCAATCTGGCGAAAACCCAGACGCAAAGCCAGGCTGCCATCTTCTGCCAATTCTAATGTGTTGTCCCAATGGCTGAAATTCACATCAACATGACGCGCTTCAACATCATGTTCCACCGCGTCACGCACAAGTTCGGCTGGCGCATAAAAGCCCATTGGCTGCGAATTCAGCAAAGATGCAGCAAAGGCAGCGGGGTGGTGTTTTTTCAGCCACGCCGAAATATAAACGAGATGCGCAAAACTTGCAGCGTGACTTTCTGGAAAACCATAAGAACCAAAGCCTTCGATTTGTTTGAAGCACCTTGTGGCGAATTCTGGATCGTAGCCGCGCTCGGTCATGCGGGTTACAAATTTGTCGCGAAAATTATTCATCGTTCCGACATTGCGGAACGTGGCCATCGCGCGGCGCAGGCCGTTGGCCTCTTGTGCTGTGAACTTTGCAGCCACGATGGCAAGTTTCATAGCTTGCTCTTGAAACAATGGCACGCCCATGGTTTTGCCGAGCACGTTGATCAATTCGTCTTTTTCACCATGCTCTGGTGCGGGTGATGGGTATTCAACTTTTTCGAGGCCGCTGCGCCTTCTGAGATAGGGGTGAACCATATCACCTTGAATGGGGCCAGGACGAACCAGCGCCACTTCAATAACCAGATCATAAAATTTAGCAGGTTTAAGGCGCGGTAACATATTCATCTGGGCGCGGCTTTCAACTTGAAACACACCGATAGAATCAGCCTTCTGCAACATTTCATAAATGGCTGGATCTTCGCGCGGCACGGTGGCCAACTCATAGGGTTTGCCCTCATGAATACGGATGAGGTCAAAGGATTTCCGAATGCAGGTGAGAATGCCCAATGCCAAAACATCCACCTTCATCATGCGCAACACGTCGATATCGTCTTTATCCCATTCGATGAAATAACGATCTTGCATGGTGGCGGGGCCAACGGGCACACATTCATCCAACCGATCTTGGGTCAGCACAAAGCCACCGACATGTTGTGAGAGGTGGCGCGGGAAACCGATTAATTCATTGGCAAAATTCATGGCACGGGCCACCAATGTATTGGCAGGGTCAAGCCTGCCCTGCCTGATATGGGCTTCACTCACATGGCTGCCCCAGCTGCCCCAAATGCTGCTGGAAAGATTGGCTGTAATATCTTCTGTCAGGCCAAACACTTTGCCCACTTCGCGGATGGCGCTGCGCGGGCGATAGCAGATAACGGTGGCAGCCAAGGCTGCGCGGTGATGGCCATAACGCTTATAAATATTCTGGATCACCTCTTCGCGGCGCTCATGCTCAAAATCAACATCAATATCCGGTGGTTCTTTGCGTTCTTCGCTGATGAAACGCTCAAACAGCAAACCGATCTGCATGGGATCAACCGCCGTGATGCCCAATACATAGCAGA
>JAYTSN010000047.1:0-6638 GCA_043745625.1 Aestuariivirga sp.
GGTTACTGTGGTGTTTATCGTCGTCACCACCCTCATTAGATCCAATAACAAGGTGATGAATCAAATTGCCGCCATTGTAAGCGTCCACAACGAGCGACGCTTCTTCGCCCAAAAGCTTAAACCAGAAATCTGTAAGCTTAAACTGACTGCCGCTGATCAAGGTCAAAATTGAACTCTTATCCTTGTTCAATGCTAAGCATGTTCCACTCAAGCAATTGCCATTTACAATGTGCGCTGGATTAACTTTAAATCCAGACTCACTATAAATCTTCTTAGTCTGAACCCCAGAAATCTTCTTAGTCTGAACCCCAGCATCAAACGTAATTGTAACTGCATTTACAGATGAACAAGCAGTCACTGAAACAGCAAAGCCGACCACTGCCGCCAGTGCCAATTTCCGAATAGCACTCGCGCCAAAACTGTTACTTTTGAAATTTTTACTCATGTTCGTCGCCTTTTACAAATTACCTATACTTTACATTAATTTTACTGTCCCTCACAAGACAAAAATAACCTTGATTTCAATGATTTCAGCCTCACAACCAAAACGTGAATCAACGGGCACCCTCAATTGCGGCTGCTTGACGCTGCGGCGGTAAGTGACTTTGCGAACGGGGGCCGCAGCGCGCAAATTGGAATCATGCTTAAAATCAGATCATGGCCACAGGCAATGTGGCGCGGGTTTCGTTGTATGTGCCCCTCATGCGGCGAAGGAAAGCTGTTTTACAAATATCTGAAGGTTGTCGACCAATGCCCTAAGTGTGGTGAAGATATGCATTACCAGCGCGCTGACGATGCCCCGCCTTATCTGACCATCATGGCTGTAGGGCACATCATAGTGCCAGGCCTATTTGTTGTCGAAAAGCTTTTTAAGCCTGCCATTTGGGTTCACATGGCAACGTGGCTGCCTCTTACCCTTATCCTCAGTCTGGCCCTATTGCCCATGTTTAAGGGTGCGGTCGTTGGCCTGCAATGGGCACTGCGCATGCACGGGTTCGGATTATCAGGCACATTTAATTCAGATCAATAGGCTGTGCGCTTGACTTTCCCAGCCTTTTGGGGTCTATCCGCGCCAACAGACATTCGGAGACTATTATGGCTAAAGGTAACGTAATCAAGATAAAGCTGGCATCGACTGCCGATACAGGCTTTTTCTATGTGACCAAGAAAAATTCGCGCACCAAAACCGAGAAGTTCTCGTTCATGAAGTATGACCCGGTTGTGCGCAAGCATGTTGAATTCAAGGAAACCAAAATCAAGTAGTTGGTTTTCTAAATGGTTTTGAAAAGCGCTGGGAAACTGGCGCTTTTTCATTTGAGTTTGCGCAACGCTACGTGAAACGACGCCCGCAATCCGCCCGGATGTGCCCGCCCCAGCTCCAATTTGCTACCATAGTTTTCGAGCAGCGCCTCGACGATAGATAGACCAAGCCCACTGCCCTGCACTTTTTCATCAAGCCGCACGCCCCGCGCCAATGCCTCAGCTTTTTGCTCATCCCGAATGCCCGGGCCATCGTCGCTTACGCTGACTACAGCTTTGTGGCCATCAATGGCGATTGAAGCCAACACTGAACTGCTGGCCCATTTGCGAGCGTTGTCGATCAGGTTGCCAACAATTTCAGCGAAATCTTCAGGGTTCATGGCCAGCACAACATCCGCAGGCCCTTCAACGTGGTAGTTTATGGCTGCTCGCTGAGGAAGTTTTTTGAGCGTTTCGATAACAGAGCAGATTTCGGTGATGGGGTTCACCCCTGCCCCAATAACCGCCCCGTCACCTTGTGCGCGGGCCCGCGCCAGTTCGCGCTCCACATGGCGGTGCATAATGCGCAAATGGCCGCGTATGGCTTCAGCGCTTTTGCTTTGTCCACCGCGCGCTAAGAGATCCGCTTGGCCCGCAAGGGCTGCGATAGGCGTTTTCAAGCCATGCGCCAAATCACCTGCCTGTCTGCGCGTGCGCTCAAGATTGCGCCGTTGTATTTCTAATGTTGCGTTGATTTCTTCAGCCAGCGGCATCACTTCAGATGGCACACCCGATGTTTCGACGTGATCGCTCAACCCTCCACGCACACGTTCAATATCGAGGCGCATGGCTTCGAGTGGTTTCAAACCATAATAAATTTGCGCAGCAGCAGCGGCAACAATAGCTAAGAATGCGAGACCTAAGGCAATTGCCAGTGTGCGCAGCAAATCGGCATGATCAGCCACCAGCACGCGGGTGTCTTGCGACACTGTCAGCAAGTAATGGTGTTTAACATCTGCTTTATCACGCTTGGTAACGGCGCGGCTCATGCCCACCAGTTCAATGCCCTTTGGCCCATTGATGGGCGTGAGAGCAAAATTTGTGACCGAGTGATTTTCAGAAAGATCAAAGCTCTGATCCCACATCGAACGCGAACGCAACGGCGTTTTGCCTTCTTCATCCACCTCCCAATAAAGGCCTGAAAGCGGGCGCTCATAGCGCGGATCTGAGAGATCAGTGTCAAGGCCTGCTGTATTATCGTCCTTCACAATCAGATGTGCAGCTAATTGATCAAGCTGCAGCGAAAGATTTTCGCGCAACCGGCTTTCAACTTGTCGCTCAAATAGATTGGCAATCAGAAGTCCGATAAAGGCCAATGTCAGCAAAGCAGAAAGTGCCGCTGCCGCCATCAAACGCAAGCGTAAAGAATGAGCGTTCAAGCAGGCTTATCTGGAATAAAATATCCAGCCCCTCTGCGCGTTTCAATCAGGCCCGCACCCAAGCGTTTACGAACGCGGCCAATCAAAGTTTCGAGTGTGTTGGAATAAGATTCACCAGCACCATAAACATGCTCATAAAGTTCGCGAAACCCAACAATCTCGCCCCGGTGATGCAGCAGATAGCTCGTCACACGATATTCCAATGGCGAAAGCTTGGCGGGAACGCCGTCAACAGTTACTTGCATCGTTCGCGTATCAAGGCGCAATCCACCGACAATAAATTCAGGCGCAGCATGGCCTCTGCTCCGGCGCAAAACCGCACGCAAACGTGCTACTAATTCTTCAGCTTCAAATGGCTTGCCGATGTAATCATCAGCACCAATGTTAATGCCTTCAACGCGGTCGCGCCAACTACCGCGCGCGGTCAGCGCAATCACCGGCATGGTTTTTCCAGCTTCGCGCCATGAACGCAGCACGCTTAATCCATCAAGCTTAGGCAAGCCCAAATCCAAAACCACCGCCGCGAAATCTTCCGTGTCGCCAAGGAATTGAGCCGTTTCGCCATCACTCACAATTTCAGGCAAAAACCCCGCAGCAATTAAAACGCGGCCAATATGCTTGGCCACGTCTGGTTCATCCTCAACCACTAAAACCCGCATTATTTTTCCTGAATACTAATAATGGTTTTGTCCTTCGCGTTTACAGTTACAACACTATAAGTACCCGTTTTCGACAATATTGACAGAATATAGACCACTACACCGTGACGCTTTTTGAGCCGCGCTTCCAGCAAATCACCCGGCACAGTTTTTTGCACTTCGAGCAAAATATCAGCCAAAGGCAATGCGCTGCCGTTCTTAACGAGGCCCAATGCATATTCATGTTCGCCAGCTTCATCATGGCCCTGAATTTCATTGGCTTCATCTTCAGCAAAGCTGGGCCGGATGCACGGAATAAAAAACAACATGCCTAAAAAGGCACGCCGCTTCACAAGATTACATGCAAGTCGCTCCATTATAGCTTTCCTTTGCCAAAATCCACCTGACAAGAAGCTGAAACGCTCAAACCGCGGTAAATCCGTTATCCACAAATAAATGCGTGCCGTTCACAAAACTGGCTTCATCTGATGCCAAGAACAAAGCGGCGCGCGCCACTTCTTCAGGCTCGCAAATGCGCCCCTGTTGAGCCGCAATTGCAGCCTCTGAAACGTCAACACCAAGTGCGATCAAATCTTTGACTTCGCGAAGGCCGTGCGGCGTTTTAACAAACCCCGGGCAAACAGCGTTGCAACGAATACCACGATCTCTAAATTCAACAGCGATAGCCCGCGCAAATTGATGGCAGGCTCCTTTAGTGGTGCAATAAAGAACTTCCATTGGCGTGGCTGCAATTGCCGAAATTGACGACGTACAAACGATTGATCCACCGCCTGCCGCAATCATTTGCGGTAAGACGGCCTTGGTCATCAGATACATGCTTTTAACATTCACATCCGTTAGCCAATCCCATTCCTCTTCAGTTGTTTCAAGAAACGGCTTGATCACAATTGTGCCCGCATGATTGAAAAGAACATTGATAACACCCAATGCTGCTTGAACTTCGGCAACCGCCCTGTTCACTTCAGCCGCAGAAGAAACATCAGCCACAGCGAACATCGCTTGCCCCCCGGCTTTTTTAATTTCGGCAACAGTTGCCGCAGCCGCTTCAGGATTGCGGTCAACAATGCCGACTTTTGCACCCTCGGCTGCAAACAACCGCGAAGCTGCCCCGCCCATGCCCGTGGCCCCGCCCGAAATCAGCGCCACCTTCCCTTGTAAACGTCCAACCATCGTCAATTCTCCCTGATTTGCCAGATATATGACAGGGCAAAACCCGCCCTAGCAACCAGAAACATATATAATTTCCATCCCTTATCGTCACACTTGAAATTTCGCCCTTTTTGGGGCATCTTATGTATCTGCCCGGCCTCGATTGCTTCACAGCGATTGCCGGGTGTTATTTTCCTTAAATTTGGAAGCTAAAGGACTATTCGAAAAGCCATGGAAAAAGTGCCAATGACCGAACAAGGCTATGCCACGATGTTAGAGAACGTAAAGTTCATGAAATCGGTGGAACGCCCGCGTATTATCAAAGCGATTGAAGAAGCACGCGCCCATGGCGACTTGTCGGAAAACGCAGAGTATCACGCGGCCAAAGAAGCTCAAGGTTGGAATGAAACCAAGGTTCAGGAGCTTGAAGACCGTTTGTCTCGCGCCGAAGTAATTGACCCGACCAAGCTTTCGGGCGAAGTTGTTATGTTTGGTGCCAAGCTCACGCTAATTGATGAAGACACTGAAGCTGAAGTGAAATACCAAATCGTTGGCGATTTTGAAGCCGACGTTAAACAAGGCCGCATTTCAATTTCTTCACCAATCGCCCGCGCCCTGATTGGCAAGAAGAAAGGCGACAGCATTGAAGTGAACACGCCAGGTGGCGGCAAGTCTTATGAGATTGTGAAGGTGCAGTGGAAGTAAGGCCTGATCTTTTTTCAATTCTGTCTATTTTGTCATTCCCGCCTGTGCGGGTAAGACCATTTTGGAGAGCGCCGATGAAACTATGCTATATTTTATTGTTAACTCTCTTTCTCGTAAACTCTGCGCAAGCAACTGTTTTTATTGAAGATAAAACGTGGACAGAACTTCAGGACGAGGTCAAAGCTGGTGCCACCACAATCATCATCCCTATCGGTGGCACCGAACAAAACGGCCCTGCCATGGCACTTGGCAAACATAATTTCCGAGTCAAATTTCTGGCTGAAAAAATCGCCACAAAACTTGGAAATACAATGGTTGCCCCGACCGTCGCATATGTGCCTGAAGGTAATATCGATCCGCCTGAAGCACATATGAAATTTCCTGGCACCATCTCAATTTCAGATAAAACTTTTGAAGACATGCTGGCCTCTGCCGCCCGCAGTTTTAAACACGCAGGCTTTAAAACCATTGTGCTGATCGGCGATCACGGCAGCTATCAAAGCGACCTCACAATTGTTGCCGATAAACTCAATGCCGAATGGAAAGGCAGCGCATGGGTTTTTGCTGATCGCGGTTATTACAACATCAGCCAACACCAGTATGTGGAGGCCCTGAAAGCCAATGGTGCAAAAGACTCCGAAATCGGAACCCATGCCGGTTTGGCCGACACATCGCTTATGCTAGCCGTAGATCCCAGCAAAGTGCGCAACGATAAAATCGCCAGTGGCCTGAAACTTGGCAGCGCTGATGGTGTCTATAATGGTGACCCAAAAAACGCGTCCGCCAAATTTGGACGACTGGGGATTGACCTCATTGTCGATGGAACGGTAGACGCAATTCAGAAATTTACGGCAACACATTAAATCGAATTGAAAATCATGACCAAGTTCTTGGCCACCGCCATTTTTTTATTGACCACAAGCATTGTAACTGAGCCCACATTTGCAATAGACAAGCACAAGCATCACACGAAAAAACAGTTTGTGATAAAGCTTCTGGCGAAAAAACATGTTGCCGTCAAAAAGCTTGCACCGACCAAAAAACATCATGACAGAAACATATTCGCAAAACCGCACATCAAGATGCGCAACATGAAGCACATTTTGCCGTCGATTGAATTACCCGTACACCAACCAAGCATTTTGCCTGCTTCAGCTGAAACGCCTAAATCCTATACCGACACAACGAATGTCTATGCCGAGACGGGTGCCAACAAATTAGATTTCGCTCTCGTAAACGCCCTGCCCCGCGTTTATGTGCCAAACCACGCCTCCGATAGTGTGACAGTGATTAACTCCGCAACCAAACAAATTGTTGAAACCTATAAGGCAGGTCGCGGGCCCCAGCACATCATTCCGTCTTGGGATAAGAAAACCCTGTGGGTGGCCAATAACGCTGATCATTCCACCAAAGGCTCAATGACCCCTATTGATCCTTGGACAGGAAA
>JAYTSN010000048.1:0-17702 GCA_043745625.1 Aestuariivirga sp.
GCACAGCCCTCTCCTGGCGCAAAAGCGCCTGTCTCTCCGGCAAGCGGAGAGACTCAAGTAGTTGCCACACCTTCACCTCAAGTCTCTCCCCCCGCGGGAGAGACAGTCGTGCGCAGCACGACAGGAGAGGGCAGTCTTCTATCCGACCCCGAAATCCCCACTGGCACTGAAATGATCACCATGACGGTTCGCGAAGCGATCCGCGCTGCGATGTCAGAAGAAATGCGCCGCGATAAAGACGTGTTTTTAATCGGCGAAGAAGTGGGCCAATACCAGGGGGCCTACAAAATATCCCAAGGCATGCTCGATGAATTCGGCGACCAACGCGTGATTGACACCCCGATTACCGAGCACGGCTTCACGGGCATTGCCACAGGTGCGGCCTTTGCGGGCCTGAAACCTATCGTCGAATTCATGACCTTCAACTTCGCTATGCAGGCCATCGACCACATCATCAACTCCGCTGCCAAAACACTATATATGTCGGGCGGACAAATGGGCTGTTCAATTGTATTCCGTGGTCCTAACGGTGCCGCTGCTCGTGTGGGCGCGCAACACAGTCAGGACTACACGGCGTGGTATTCGCAGATCCCGGGCCTTAAAGTAATCGCACCTTATTCAGCTGCCGATGCTAAGGGCCTGATGAAAGCCGCCATCCGCGATCCGAACCCCATCATCTTCCTTGAAAATGAAATCCTCTACGGCAAGTCTTTTGAAGTGCCCAAGCTTGACGATTGGGTTGTTCCCATCGGCAAAGCCCGCGTTGCCCGCGTTGGCCACCATGTAACAATCGTATCTTTCAGCATTGGCATGACATACGCGCTGGCTGCTGCTGAGAAACTGGCCGCTGAAGGCATTGAATGCGAAGTCATTGATCTTAGAACCATTCGCCCCATGGATATTGAAACCGTAGTTGCCAGCGTGAAGAAAACCAATCGCTGTGTGTGCGTGGAAGAAGGCTTCCCGCGCTTCTCGGTCACCTCTGAAATCGCTGCCGAAATTATGACGCTTGCGTTTGATTATCTCGATGCCCCCGTTGCCCGTGTAGCTGGCAAAGATGTGCCAATGCCTTATGCTGCAAATTTAGAAAAACTGGCGCTGCCCAATGTCGATGACGTTGTGGCCGCCGTAAAAGGAGTTCTGTATGTCTGACGATCACCACCACCACGACCATTCTCACGATGTTCATCCTCACCAATTACAACCACCGCATGAAGTGTTTCATGATTCGGGTGCTGGAGAAATTGCCCGCGTTTGGATTACCAAAGGCCAACTCAGCGTTTCGCTTCATGCCATGGCATTTGGCAAACCTGATGTATGGGGCCACGCGTTGGCTGGCATTGCCCAACAAGTGGCAGGTGCTTGCGCTGAAATGGGCCATGGCACTGTGTCTTCAAACCTCGACGCCATTCGCAAAGCTTTGACTGAAGATTTGGCCAAGGCCGCTGCCCAAAGCTCAGTTCTGAACAACAAGTAACGAGAGGCAACATCCATGCCCGTCACCATCCTGATGCCTGCTCTTTCACCCAACATGGAAAAGGGCAAGCTTGCCAAATGGTTCAAGAAAGAGGGCGACAAGGTTAAGTCAGGTGATGTGCTGGCCGAAATCGAAACCGATAAAGCCACAATGGAAATTGAAGCCATTGACGAGGGTACATTGGGTAAAATCATTGTCGCTGACGGCACGGAAGATGTGTTGGTGAATGCGCCGATTGCTGTAATTTTGGGCAAGGATGAAAAGCTAAGTGATGTTTCGGCACAGCCCTCTCCTGGCGCTAAAGTGCCTGTCTCTCCCGTTAAGGGAGAGACTCAGAGTGAAGCGCAGTCGCCAACGACAAACCAAGTCTCTCCCCTCGCGGGAGAGACAGTCGCGCGAAGTGCGACAGGAGAGGGCAGTCGCCTCTTTGCCACACCACTCGCCCGTCGCCTTGCTGCACAAAAAAATATCAACCTTCAATCCGTTTCTGGTTCCGGCCCGTATGGTCGTATAGTCGCGAAAGATATCGAGACGGCGCAGGCTGCTCCCCAACCAACAGTCGGGGCGCGAGGTGCGGCCTCACAGGGGGCTGTGATGGCCGCATCGCCTTCTGAAACTTTAGTTTTGAAGCTATTCGAAGAAGGCTCTTACGATCTGGTGCCGCATGATGGCATGCGCAAAACCATCGCTCGCCGCCTGACCGAATCAAAACAAACCGTCCCACATTTTTATGTCACCGTTGATATCTCGCTGGAAAACCTGCTGTCCCTGCGTGAGCGGCTGAACTTGCAAGCGCCAAAAGATAAAGACGGCAAGCCCGCATGGAAAGTCTCGGTCAATGATTTTGTGATCAAGGCCATGGCCATGGCGCTGATCAAAGTACCAGATGCCAATGTAAGCTGGACGGAAAACAACATGGTGAAACACCACCACGCCGATGTGGGCGTGGCTGTATCGATCCCCGGTGGTTTGATCACGCCGATCGTGCGCAAAGCCGAAACCAAGGGGCTGGCGCAAATCTCCATCGAAATGAAAGATTACGCTGCGAGAGCCAAAGCCCGCAAACTCAATCCATCAGAATATACCGGCGGTTCCACATCAGTCTCCAACATGGGCATGATGGGGGTTAAAAACTTCCAAGCCATCATCAACCCACCCCAAGCCACGATTCTTGCCGTAGGCGCTGGCGAACGTCGCGCAGTGGTAAAGGGCAACGAGATTGTGATTGAGCAGTTGATGAGTGTGACACTTTCAACTGATCATCGCGCCGTGGATGGGGCCTTGGGTGCGGAGTTCTTGGGGGCGATTAAAATGTATCTCGAAGAACCTGGGTTGATGTTGGTGTGAAGATGAGGATGGCGAGTCAAAACAATTCAACAGATTCGAATAAGAAATATTCGGCACTCGCGAGAATTAGTTTTTTTGCATTTTCGACACTTGTCTACATCAAAATCATATCGCCATTTTTTTGGTCTTTTGTTTATGACAAACCTTTCGTCCTGACAGATTTTTCTGGTCTCAAATACCAATTGGACAACTGGCTTGCTTTTTTTCTAATCACAATAATAATTATGGAGCTAGCCTTCAGCTCAAGGACAAAATTGCAATATTTTTTACTTGCAATTTTTTATTACTTTGTTAGCAAAATCATGTTTTTGGTCTCGGCTTTAATGGGTAGTTTTCCAATGCTTCCTAACCCAAAGTATTTGCACGACAGCATAACAACCATGTTTTCTTTCACTGCAAAAAGCCTTCCTGTTCAAATAATAGGAATTCTCTTTCCTATTTTTATTGGTGCCATCGCAGCAATGTATTGGTTACCGAGAGATGGAAATCATGTTTCGAAAAAAACAAGTTGGAAAGTGAACTTCTATTTAGCTTTAATGCTAATGGCGCCGTTTGTGATCTGTTGGTTTATTGTATTCGCGACTGGTTATCTGTTTGGTCTCGCGGCTTTTGTTCCGTACTTTTTTTTAATTCCATGGATGCTGCAAATTAAATTGAGTGCGGTAGTTATTTTTCTCGGGATCGTAGTCCTGAATTTTAGAGCCAGCCAAAGCTTCGTGAATTGGTATTGCATGTTGACAGCTGCGCTACCCGCATTAATCTTTTTAGCCCTGCTTCAATTTCGTGAGGAATATACCATATTAGTAAGTTTGGTTTTGTTTGCATGTATTGTAATGATCTGGAAGTACTCGATCAGGAAAGTGCTGCAATTTGGAGTTTCTGCGCAATGAAATCCATCCTCGCATTCGGAGATTCCCTCACTTGGGGTTACAACCCATCCACTGGCATGCGCATGGCCTATGAAGATCGCTGGCCGAATGTTTTGGTGGCAGGTCTTCACAACAAAGCCCGCATTATTGAAGAGGGCATGAATGGGCGCACTACGGTTTTCGATGATCCGACCGTGGAAGAAAATCGCAACGGTGCTGTCGGCCTTCCCATCTCGCTCAAAACTCATCAGCCACTTGATCTCGTCATCATCATGCTCGGCATCAATGATATTAAATATGCCAGCCGTTGCCGCGCCTTTGATGCCTCGGTGGGCATGGAGCGTTTGGTGAACCTGACGCGCAAGCACAATTGGTCTGGCACTTATGTGTGCCCCCCAATTCTTATCATGTCGCCGCCTTGCTTGGTGCCCACGCAAAATGAATGGTTCAATGATCTCTGGGGCCATGCGATTGAGGAGTCGAAACTCTTTGCCCAGCATTATTCTCGAGTTGCGAAAGAACTGGATGTTCATTTCTTCGATGCGGGCTCAGTGGCAAAGGCTAGCGAAGTTGATGGCGGGCATTTGGATGTGGCGAACACGCGTGCCATAGGGGACGCGTTGGTGCCTGTGGTGAAGAAGATTTTGGAGTTTTAACACAAACCCCAAACTCCGTCACCCCAGCGAAGGCTGGGGTCCAGCTTTTAGACTCGGAGTTTGTGGTAAAGCGGGATTCCAGATCGCAAGCTACGCTTCGCTACGCAAGCGTTTGGAATGACGGGTTTTAGAGTGAGGGATTAAGTAACATGGCAGACACAAATTTTGACGTTCTCATCATCGGCGCAGGGCCGGGCGGTTATGTCACCGCCATACGCGCTGCCCAGCTGGGCTTCAAAGTGGGCCTCGTTGAACGCGAACATTTGGGCGGCATCTGCCTCAACTGGGGCTGCATTCCCACCAAGGCGTTGCTGCGCTCGGCCGAAATTTATACCTACATGAACCATGCTGCGGACTATGGTCTTTCAGCCGACAACATCAAACATGATCCCACTAAAGTTGTGGCTCGGTCGCGCGCTGTATCGGCCCGCCTTACGATGGGGGTGAACGGTCTGCTCAAGAAAAATAAAGTGCAAATCATCTGGGGCGAAGCCAAGCTTTCAAAGCCCGGAGAAGTGGTTGTTTCTGAAACCAAGAAACCAGCAGTCCAGCCGCAAAACCCACCACCCAAAGGAACCATGGGGGCAGGGACTTACACCGCCAAACACATCATCCTCGCCACAGGTGCTAGGCCCCGCGTGTTGCCGGGCTTAGAGCATGACGGCAAATTGGTGTGGAGCTATTTCGAAGCCATGGTGCCAGCCGAAATGCCAAAATCTCTGCTGGTCATAGGCTCCGGTGCCATCGGCATTGAGTTTGCCAGCTTCTACAACGCCATGGGCGTTGATGTGACCGTGGTTGAGATCATGGATCAGATTATGCCTGTCGAAGATATCGAAATTTCCAAATTCGCCCAGAAGCAGTTGGAAAAACATGGGCTTAAGTTCGAACTTTCATCCAAAGTGGCAAGTTTGAAGAAGGGTGCGAACAATGTCACGGCCACGATTGAAACTGCTGGCAAGACTGAAACCATCACAGTAGACCGCGTCATCGCAGCCACAGGCGTGGTAGGCAATATCGAAGGCTTAGGCCTTGAAACGCTTGGTGTGACAACCGATAAAGGTTGCGTTGTCACCGACGGTTATGGCCGCACAAACATCACAGGCCTCTATGCCATCGGCGACGTGGCTGGCCCGCCGATGCTGGCGCATAAGGCCGAACATGAAGGTGTGATTTGCATTGAAAAAATCAAAGGTCTCGATGCGCATCCGATGAAGAAAGATCAAATCCCCGGCTGCACCTATTGCCACCCGCAAGTGGCGTCCGTAGGCCTTACCGAAGCTAAGGCAAAAGCCGCAGGATTTGAAGTTAAAGTCGGCAAGTTCCCATTCCTCGCAAACGGCAAAGCCATTGCGCTGGGTGAAGACCAAGGCTTGATCAAAACGATATTCGATGCCAAAACTGGCCGCCTGCTGGGCGCTCATATGGTGGGTGCGGAAGTGACTGAATTGATCCAAGGTTATGTCATCGCCATGGGTTTGGAGACTACCGAAGCAGAACTTGTCCACACAGTCTTCCCTCATCCAACACTTTCAGAAATGATGCACGAAAGCGTGCTGGATGCGTATGGGCGTGTGATACATATGTGAGGATGAAGTCTTGAATATGAAACACCCATGGGCCATATCCGCTGCTTCGAATGTGAGGTCTGATATGGATACCAAAAATATTGTTATCGCCGTGATCATAGGCATCGCGGCAGGCTGGCTGGCTAGCTGGATCGTCGGCGGATATGGCATTGTGCAATATTTGATTAGCGGCGTGCTGGGCTCATTTGTTGGCTCGTATGTATTGAACGCTGCGAAAATCAATTTAGGTATTCGCAATGAAATTGGTCGCGATATTGCGACGGCGACAATCGGTGCGATTATTGTTATGATCATCGCCAAAATTCTACACTGAAGGGAATTAGATATGAACGATATTATGCAATTGGGTTCGGTTGGTATTGGTGGAACAGTTTTGATTGGCATTGTAGCTGGCTGGTTTGCTGAGAAATTGACGAGATCAAATGTCGGATTGATCGTGAATCTGATCACAGGTTTAATCGGTTCATGGATTGGCTTCTTCATTGCAAAACAAGCTGGCATTCAGCTCGGTGAAATTTTCCATGGCTGGTTCATTGGCAACGTTATTGTTTCTGCTGCGGGCGCAGTGCTGTTGCTTATTGCACTCAAAATGTTGCGCGGCGGTCGGAGCGCATAACTATGGCCACGGTTGTTGACACACTAAAGCCCAGACACCCGGAAAAAGCCAACCGCCCCGAAACCCCAATCCTGCGCAAGCCTGATTGGATTAGGGTAAAGGCACCGGGATCGGCCATCTATGCGGAAACGCAAAAAATTGTGCGCGAAAACAAGCTTGTTACTGTGTGCGAAGAAGCAGGCTGCCCCAACATTGGAGAATGCTGGTCAAAAAAACATGCCACCTTCATGGTGATGGGCGACACCTGCACCAGGGCTTGCGCTTTCTGCAACGTGAAAACCGGAATGCCTGAAGCATTGGATGTTGGTGAGCCAGCGCGCGTGGCTGATGCCGTGGCGCGCATGGGGCTTTCGCATTCAGTCATAACCTCAGTTGACCGTGACGACTTGCCCGATGGTGGCGCGTTTCATATCGCTGAAGTGATCCGCGAAATTCGGAAAGCATCACCTTCGACAACAATCGAAGTTTTGACGCCAGATTTTTTGAAGAAAGAAGGCGCACTGGAATTAGTGGTCGAAGCTAAACCAGACGTGTTCAATCACAATCTCGAAACCGTTCCCGGCCTCTATCTCAAAATTCGTCCCGGCGCTCGCTATTTCCATTCCCTTCGCTTGCTCGAACGCGTGAAAGAACTCGACCCAACATTGTTCACTAAATCTGGCATTATGGTTGGTCTCGGCGAAACCCGGGAGCAAGTCATGCAAGTGATGGACGATATGCGCTCGGCACATATTGATTTCATCACCATCGGCCAATACCTACAACCAACGCGCAAACACGCAGCGATTGATCGCTTTGTAACACCTGACGAGTTCAAGTCTTACGAGACGTTGGCCTACTCAAAGGGGTTCCTCATGGTCTCGTCGTCGCCACTCACGCGCTCTTCCCATCATGCTGGAGATGATTTTGCAAAACTCCAAGCCGCAAGAGCAAAACAATAATTGCCTAAATTTTCTACCACCCGCCGCGTCAACTTTAGCGTTGAACAAGCATTCGCGATTGCTGCCGATGTAGCCTCATACAAAGATTTTTTGCCGCTGCTCAAACGCTCAGCCATTCGCGGTGAACACAAACGCATCGGCAACATCGAAACATTCGATGCGGATTTGCAAGTGGCATTTGAGAAATTAGGATTGCGTGAAACTTTTACCAGCCAAGTTACCAGCAACACAGCAGACCATACAGTCACCGCTACATCATCTGATGGCCCGATGAAATCTCTTAAAGCTGTTTGGATAATTACTGGCGTTGAAAATGGCATGACGGATGTTTCATTCACCGTTGAATACACCATGAAGAGCATGATGTTACAAATGGTGGCCGGCAGGCTGACAGATTTCGCCGCTCAAAAAATCATGCAGGCGTTTGAGTGTCGTGGCAAAGCGCTTTACGGCAATGCAATGAGTTGATCGAGCACCAGTTGAAGCGCAAAATCGCGCGCCCTTGCCCTAACGTCTGACCGCCCGATATCCCCAAATCTCATTTCAGAATGAACTGTTGGAAGTCCATATGCAGCTGTTGCAAAATGCACCAAACCAACTGGCTTTTCAGCACTTCCTCCACCAGGGCCAGCAACACCAGTAATTGCAATCGAAATCTGCGCCTTAGAAAACAATAGAGCACCTTCGGCCATTGCTATGGCGACCTGAGAACTCACAGCGCCATGCCTCTCAATCAAAGTCTCCACAACACCCAGCATGTCGCGTTTCGCTAAATTTGAATAGGTCACAAATCCCCGGTCAAACACATCTGAAGACCCAGCAACATCTGTGATTGCAGCGGCGACCATTCCTCCGGTACAGCTTTCAGCAGTGGCTAAGTTCCAACTTTTAGCACGCAGTGCATCAATGATTTTTGCGGCGTTGCTCACAATGGCAACCGCACAGTAGCAGTCGCAAATGCCGCCATACCTTCTTTACGCCCAATTGATCCCATCTTCTCAGTCGTCGTCGCTTTTATCGCAATGCGATCTGGCGAAATTTGGAGGAGGGGTGCCAAGATTGTTTTCATGGCTGCAACATGTGGGCTGATCTTTGGCTCTTCAGCTAATATCGTAATATCAACATTTGACAACACACCACCGCGCGCCACCAATAAACTAACGGCCTTGTTTAAAAATATCGAAGAAGCAGCATTTTTCCATTGCGTATCACTAGGCGGAAAATGCGTCCCAATGTCGCCTTCGCCAATGGCTCCCAGAACAGCATCCGTCAAGGCATGCATCATTACATCTGCATCCGAATGTCCTTTCAGTTTAAGAGTGTGCGGAATTTCAACACCGCATAGAGTGACAAACTTGCCCTTCTCAAAAACGTGAAAATCAATCCCTTGCCCGACGCGCACATCAGGCCGATCCACAAACAATCGCATATTTAATTCAGCATTGGCCGCTTCCACATCTGCCTTCGTCGTCAATTTCTTGTTCCGCTGTTCGCCCGCCACAATCCGAACTTCCATTCCAGCAAATTCAGCAACTGAGGCATCATCTGTCAAACCGTTCTGTTCTTCGCGTGCAGCCTTTCGGTGCGCATCCAAAATTTTAGGAAACGAAAAACCTTGCGGCGTTTGCACAAACCACATGGCCGAACGATCAACTGTTTTAGTAATAACACCACCTGGCGCAAATTTCATTGTATCTGCAACCGGCAGTCCGGGAATGACAGCATGAGCATATTCGAGTTCAGCAATCACTTGGCTTATCAAATCAGCAGAGATGAATGGTCGCGCTGCGTCATGCACCAAAACCTTTGTTGGCGTTGCAGATACACATGCTTCAACACCCAATCTGCATGATTCTTGCCGCGTCGAACCGCCACTCACCGGTGATGTGAAAACTAATCCTTGGGTCGCCGCGTTAAACAAAACCTCGTGGCCCGCGCCAATAACACATTGAACAAACGATACGGCAGGATGATCGAGGAATGCCTTCAACGTCCACCAAATCATCGGCTTGCCGCCGATCAATTGATATTGTTTGGGTATTTCGCCCCCGACGCGCAGGCCGCTTCCGCCTGCAACAATCACTGCTGCCACTGTCATGCATTTGCCTTAATGCATTCATGCACAAATGAGAATGCCGAAGCGCGTTTTCCCCTTGACCTTATTGCATTGCAGCGTAAGAATGTCTAAAATTTAATCTCTAATAGGGATTGCTTAATATATGAGCATAAAGATCGGGAATATCGAAACCCGCAACAACGTCTTTCTCGCGCCAATGTCTGGAGTTACAGATGAACCTTTCCGCGCCATAGCCCATGATGCTGGAGCAGGGCTTGTCGTTTCTGAAATGGTGGCAAGCGAAGAACTGGTGCGTGAACGGCCAGACATGATGCGCCGCGCCCGTGGCCACAAAAAACTTTCACCCTTCGTGATGCAGCTCGCAGGCCGTGAAGCCAAATGGATGAGTGAAGGTGCTCGTGTCGCGCAAGATTTGGGCGCAGACATTATCGACATAAATATGGGTTGCCCGGCACGGCAAGTTACAGGTGGGCTGTCAGGCTCTGCACTGATGCGAGACTTGGACCATGCGCTCACCTTAATCAACGCAACAATCGCCGCAGCACAAGTTCCTGTCACGCTAAAGATGCGATTAGGCTGGGATGAAAAAATGCTAAACGCGCCGGAACTCGCAAGGCGAGCAGAAGCTGCAGGCATTGCGCTCATCACCGTACATGGGCGAACCCGTTGCCAATTTTACACTGGCAAAGCCGACTGGAAAGCAATTCGCGCGGTGCGCGAAGTAATCAAAATTCCGCTCATCGCCAACGGTGACGGTCAATCGGCGGAAGACGCAAGAGCAATGATGGCGGCATCAGGTGCTGACGGAATCATGATTGGCCGAGGCAGCTATGGCAGGCCGTGGTGGCCGGGCGTTATTGCAGAGCAATTGAAGGCCAATTCGGGAACGGTCGAGCCGACACTCAAGGAAGAACAAAATTACCTGCTGACACAGCAAGAAGGTACACTTGCACTTTACGGAGAAGTTTTTGGTAACCGAACGTTCCGCAAACACTTGGGATGGACCATCACAAGATTACAAAACCGCCAGATCATAACCCAGAAAAATTCCGAACATCTTCGCTCTACTTTGCTGCGTGAGCCAGACAATCAAAAAGTGAAAGATGGCATTCAAAAAATCTATCGTGATCATTTGGATAAAGCAGCATGACCGTAGTAAACTTGCCAAGCATGCGTGCGATCTTTGACACTTTGCCAAACCCACTTCTCATTTTAGATAGTGATAAAAAAATCTGTGCCGTGAACGCAGCAGCTGAAGATTTTTTTCAAGCAAGCAGCGCCGTTCTTGAACGACAAACGCTAAAAGACTTAGTGCCCTTTGCAAGCCCTGTCCTAGAAGCTGTCGATTATATAAGTAAAAATGGTGGCGTCATAAACGAATACTCAATCGGTGTTGGCACACCGCGCTGGGGCGGCGAGCGGACTGTTGATCTGCAAACAACTCCCATCGCTGACGACAACCGATTTGTGATGATTATGTTATTGAGGCGCTCAATGGCACATAAAATGGATTCGCAACTTTTTCATCAAGGAGCGGCCCGCGCAGTGTCGAGCATGGCAGCCATGATGGCACATGAAATAAAAAATCCGCTTTCCGGAATTCGGGGTGCTGCACAACTTCTCGAACCCAGCCTCAGCGAAACAGACCGGCCTTTAGCGAGATTGATATGTGAGGAAACTGACCGCATTCGCGATCTCGTAGACCAGATGGAAGTCTTTTCAGATGACCGACCCGTTCATCGCCAGCCCGTAAACATCCATGTTGTTTTAGATCGCGTCAAACATCTGGTTCAAGCCGGGGCTCAAAATGGCGAGAACATAAAAGAGGATTATGATCCGTCGCTACCAGCTGTCAGCGGCAACCACGATCAACTTGTTCAAGTATTTTTAAACCTGGCGAAAAATGCGGCAGAGGCACTCCAAGACACGCATGGCACGAGAGAAATAACTTTCACCACTGCTTTCAAACCAGGCATGAAGCTTCTCGTTGCAGGTTCACCCGAGCGCGTCTCTTTGCCGCTTGAGGTTTGCATCCATGATACGGGCCAAGGCATAGCAGAAGAATTACGCCCCCATATCTTCGATCCATTCGTCACCAGTAAACCACACGGCCGCGGACTTGGGCTAGCACTCGTTGCTAAAATCGTAGCGGATCATGGTGGCGTAGTTGAATGTCTGCCGCGCGAAGTCGGAACAACATTTCGCGTATTATTACCGCTCATCCGGACAACGCCAACAGCGAATAAGGATTTAATTTCATGAACGTAAAAACTGTTCTTTTGGCCGACGATGACAGTGCGATCCGCACCGTTCTAACCCAAGCGCTAAACCGTGCGGGATACACAGTAAGATCGACATCCACGGCAAGCATTCTGTGGCGCTGGGTGAGTGAAGGGCAGGGTGATATCATCGTAACGGATGTTGTTTTACCCGATGAAAATATTTTTGACATGCTTCCCCGGATCAAAAAAGCCCGCCCCAAAATGCCAGTGATAGTGATGAGTGCCCAAAACACAATTATGACTGCGATCCGGGCAAATGAATTGGGAGCATATGATTATCTCCCCAAACCATTTGATCTTAATGTGCTTGTGCAAACTGTTGGCCGTGCAGCAGAGCAGTCTGCAAAATCAGCTCCGCGCGTCATTGAGAACACAGAAAATTTGCCAATAATTGGTCGCTCAACAGCGATGCAAGAAATTTACCGTGTGATCGCGCGTCTAACCCAGACAGATCTCACCGTAACGATCATTGGCGAGAGCGGCACCGGTAAAGAGCTTGTAGCTCGCGCACTTCATGATTTTAGCAAACGCCGCAAAGGTCCCTTCGTGGCAATCAATATGGCGGCAATTCCACGAGAACTTATTGAATCAGAACTATTTGGCCATGAGAAAGGTTCGTTCACGGGAGCGAATGCGAGAATGGCCGGCCGCTTCGAACAGGCAGAAGGCGGAAGCCTGTTTTTGGACGAGATCGGCGATATGCCGCTCGAAGCCCAAACACGATTGTTAAGGGTTTTGCAGCAAGGCGAATATACCAGTGTCGGCGGCAATGCACCGATCAAAACCAACGTTAGAATTATCGCCGCAACGCACCGCGACCTGCGTCATATTATTTCGCAAGGTCAGTTCCGCGAAGATCTTTTTTTCCGTTTGAACGTTGTACCCTTGCGCCTGCCGCCATTGCGAGAGCGCACGGAAGACATCCCAGATTTAATAAGACACTTTCTCATTACCGCTACAGATGAAGGCCTACCTCATAAAGAAATGTCACCTGCAGCGATGGAGGAACTCAAATTGCATCGCTGGCCTGGCAATGTTCGTGAGCTTGAAAACCTGGTTAAACGCTTAGTAGCGATGGAAGTCGATGACACGATCTCGCTCGACTCGGTAAAACGCGAGCTGACTGGAATCCAGGAAACTGAATCAAACTCAGCTGCGCGCTCCCAACCCGATCGGCTTTCTGACTTTGTAGAGCAGTATTTAGCAAAATATATTTCTACATTTGGCGACCAACTTCCGCCCGACGGATTATATGAGCGCATGCTTGCAGAAATTGAACCTCCCTTGTTGCATGCGGTATTAGTGGCTACCAGAGGCAACCAATTGAAAGCTGCCGACGTTCTCGGGATTAATCGGAACACCCTTAGATCAAAGCTTAAACAGCGTCAAATTAAGCCTTTACGAGGAATTTTTTAGATATTAGTCCCAACTAAAACGACAGTGACTAATATGCCACTATGACTGTTGAATTTTAACCACAGTTTCAGGCATAATAGTCTCATGTCGAAGTCTCCCGAAAATTTTATCAATGTTCGGCCGCGCGGTCTTTTTGGCTGGGCGGCTCTCGGCCTTGTCATTTTGGGAACAATGACGGGTTTCGTGACCTTCTTGCTGCTAACCAACGCTACACCAATAAAGCCATCCCCTGAACTCACAACTTATCTTCTTATCGCAAATATGATCTTGGTTGCGCTTATGCTTCTTATGATTGGTGCGCAGATGTTGCATCTTTTGTTGGAGCGCAGGCGAGGCACAGCGGGTATTGGATTACATATCCGTTTAATTTCTCTTTTCAGCTTGGTCGCTCTAATCCCTGCAATTTTAGTTGCAGTGTTCGCTACCGTAACACTGAACCGAGGCTTGGACGCGTGGTTTTCAGATCGCACTAGAGCGATTGTCGACACAGCATCGACTGTTGCTGATGCCTATCTATCAAATGCCTCAGAGGCGACTAGGACTGATGCCGCCAACATTTCCGCCGATTTGGTCCAACAATTGCCAGACTTTAACAACGATCGTCTAACCTATCTTAAGCGCATCGCCAGACATATCGCGCTGAGAAATCTTGCTGCTGCTTTCGTTTTTGATGGCAAGACGAAAGAAATTCAAGCCAATGTAAAAGCTGATGAGCGAATAAAATTCATTGCCCCACCACAAGAAGCAATTGATAGAGCCGACAAAGGCGAACTCGTGGTTTTGCCACCTGGGCGCGGTGGAAACTTAGTTCGTGCCATTATTAAACTCCAAGGTTATCCATCACATTTCCTCTACATCTACCGTCTTGTTTCTCCTGTTGTTATCGATCAACTCACAAAAACACGCGATGCAAAGGCAGAGTATGATCAGCTCCTCAAGCAACGTCTTGGGGTTCAATTAACATTTGGAACAGTTTATGCGGTGGTTGCGCTTATCTTTTTGCTGGCCGCCATTTGGGCGGGCATGTGGTTCTCTGACCGCCTCGTTGCGCCTATTGTTAGATTGCTAACCGCCTCTCGGGAGGTTGCCAAAGGCGATTTTAACGCGAAAGTCAAAGTGATAGACGGCCCGGGCGATTTAATGACGCTGTCACGAACCTTCAATATGATGACAGATCAAATCAAATTTCACCAAGACCAATTGGTAGAAACAAACCAACAGCTCGACGATCGGCGGAGATTTACTGAAGCAATGTTATCGGGCGTGAGTGCCGGAGTGATCGGCATCAATCCTGATCACCGCATTTCGCTCATCAACCGATCAGCACTTGTTTTGTTAGGCCAGCCCGAAGCTGAGTTTTTAGGCCAGCTAATCGAGTCTAAACTTGCGGATATGGCACCCATTTATGCTTTAGCCTTATCGCGTCCTTCGGGTGCCGCCGAAGGCCAAGTTGATATGAAAATCAACAATCAAGATGTTAGCTTCATCGTTCGCATAACGACTGAACGCGGCGACGATGCCGAGCACGGTTATGTTTTAACGTTTGATGATATTACCCAGCTGGTTTCGGCACAGCGAAATTCAGCTTGGTCTGACATTGCTCGGCGCATCGCGCATGAAATCAAAAACCCGTTGACCCCAATCCAGTTATCGGCAGAACGTCTTAAGCGAAAATACTTGAAGGAGATCACCTCCGACAAAGCCGTTTTTGAACAATGCACCGACACTATTATTCGACAAGTTGGTGATTTAGGGCGCATTGTTGATGAATTTTCATCCTTTGCACGCATGCCATCGGCCGTGTCTGAACCAAACAATCTTAATGAAGTGGTGCGCGATGCAACGGTACTTCAAAGAGTTTCAGCTGGAGAGATCGAGATCAACCTCAATCTTTCAGAAGCGCCGCTGCAATTTTCATTTGATCGCCGTCTGCTGACGCAAGCGATAACCAATCTTGTCAAAAACGCGAGTGAAGCTATTGAGGCGCGCAAAAATCCTACGGACCAAGGCAAAATTGAAGTCGTGACAGGGATAAAAAACGACATGCCTTTTGTGGCAGTCACCGACAATGGTGTAGGATTGCCGCAAGAGAATCGAAACAGACTCGCAGAACCCTACATGACGACCCGTGAAAAAGGTACCGGGCTTGGACTAGCGATCGTCAAACGTATTATGGAAGAACACGGTGGAAGGCTGCGCCTTGAAGATGCCCCAGGCGGGCAGGGCGCAAGTGTAACACTCTTCTTCGCGCCTATTTACACAATAGCAGAACAAATCGCATAACTGGAATCCCATGGCCGCTGACATTTTAATCATAGACGACGAAGCAGACATCCGCGAGTTGGTCGCCGGCATCTTGCAAGATGAGGGCTATGAAACCAGACTTGCTCATAACTCTGATGCTGCATTGGCAGAGATAGCGCAGCGCAAGCCGTCCATGATAATTTTGGATATTTGGCTGCAAGGATCGAAACTCGATGGTTTGGATTTACTGTTAGAAATAAAACAGCTTCACCCAACACTTCCAGTCGTCATCATTTCTGGTCATGGCAACATTGAAACCGCTGTCGCTGCAATCAAGCGCGGAGCGTATGAATACATTGAAAAGCCGTTTAATGCTGATCGATTAATTCTGGTTGTTGGTCGCGCACTCGAAACATCAAGATTAATCCGCGAGAACAGTGAACTGAAAGGCCGCTCGGGCCTCGACGCCGAATTAATTGGAAACTCTGCCGCGATGCGCCAGCTCCGCCAATTGATGAAGAAGATAGCACCTACCAACAGTCGCGTCCTGATCACCGGTCCAATGGGCTCTGGCAAAGAAATGAGTGCACGCGCATTACACGCCATGTCACTACGCGCCAATGGCGCTTTCGTTGTTTTAAGTGCAGCCTCAATGGCACCTGAGCGTATGGAAGAAGAATTGTTTGGTGTGGAAACAACAGGGCAATCTTTGCGCATTGGCGCATTAGAAGAGTCCCATGGTGGTACGCTTTACATTGATGAAATTGCAGATATGCCACTTGAAACACAAGCTAAAGTTTTGCGTGTTCTCGTTGATCAAACATTCCAGCGCGTGGGTGGCACCAAAAAGGTGAAGGTGGATGTGCGGGTCATCACATCAACCGCGAAAGATTTGCCGCAGCTCATAAGCGAACAGAAATTCAGGGAAGATCTTTATCACCGCTTGGGCGTTGTACCGGTTCGCGTTCCAGCCTTGCATGAGCGCCGCGAAGATGTGCCCGAGCTCATTGAGCATTTCGCAAAATCATATTCCTCGGCGTCAGGCCAACCCTATAAAAAATTCTCAGCTGACGCAGTGACAATGCTGCAAACGCGCGATTGGCCCGGAAACGTGCGTGAGCTGCGCAATAATATTGAGCGCGTAATGATTGTCACGTCTGGTGACGCTGACGAAATTACATCAAATCACCTCAACTCCGACGTGGTCAATTCGTCCACTTCACCAAGCCTAGGTGGCGAACATTTGTTGGCCATGCCGTTGCGTGAAGCCCGTGACGCATTCGAGCGCGATTATATCAACGCGCAACTTTCAAGATTCGGTGGAAATATCTCGCGAACGTCTCAATTTATCGGTATGGAACGCTCCGCTTTGCACCGTAAAATCAAGATGTTGGGGCTTTCCAGCAAGGATAATGAGGAAAGTTGAGATCAGCATGCTTTTGCCACAATAAGTTTTATGTTATGTGTTTCGTAATCGCTAAGACCCCCAATAACAGAACAACATGTGGAACACATCATGGCGCAAGAAAAACAACAGAATCTACAAGACACCTTCCTCAATCACCTTCGCAAGACCAAAATGCCTGTCACGGTGTTCTTGGTGAATGGTGTTAAACTTCAGGGCATCATTACCTGGTTTGATAATTTCTCCATGCTGCTGCGCCGCGACGGGGTTTCGCAGCTGGTTTATAAGCATGCGATTTCAACGATCATGCCTGGTGGGCCGATCAGCTTGTTTGACGATGAGGCCCAAGGCGCGTGACGATTAAGAAACACGTCAAGGCAGGCGGTGGTGTTGATTTGCAAATGGAAGGACCGGTGGCCACAAGGGCTATTGTTCTTCACGTTGAACGCAAATCGCGCAACCTCGTCAATTCATTCGACCGTGATGCCAAGAGCAAGCTTGATGAAGCAATAGGCCTCGCTGAGGCCATTGATCTCGAAATCGTAGACACGGTTATCGCTCCACTGCTGAAGCCTAACCCAGCGCTTTATATCGGCAGCGGCAAGGCCAAGGAGATTGCGAAGTTGGTTGGGGAAACCGAAGTCGAATTGGTGGTTGTCAACGCCCAGCTTTCGCCCATTCAACAGCGCAACCTTGAGACGGAGTGGGACTGCAAGGTTCTTGATCGCACAGGTCTCATCCTCGAAATCTTCGGGCGGCGCGCCACCACGAAGGAAGGCATTT
>JAYTSN010000049.1:0-2246 GCA_043745625.1 Aestuariivirga sp.
GAATAGTCCGCATCGCGCATCATTTCCATCATAATGAGATCAACACCACACGCTTTCAAATTATCAACCTTGCGCTTGAACAACGCGCGAGCCTCGGCCTCCGTCCAATCCGTGGTCAAATCCGTGCGGTCAGAACCAGCCACCACAGGCCGCATCGTTGAAACTGAACCAGCCACAGCAACCCGGTGCCCTGCCGCTGCCGCTCTGGCCTCGCGCACCGCTGCTTGGTCTACCAGCAACAAATCATCGTCGCGCTTAAAATAATTAAAGCTCAGCGCCGATGAAGCAAAAGTATTGGCTGTAATAATATCAGCACCAACGCGGATGTACTCTTCATGCACTTCGCGCACGATATGAGGATGCGTCAGGTTTGCCTCAGCACACCACACCTCGCTGCTCATAGGTGCGCCACGCCGCTGAATATCTGTGCCGGTGCCACCATCCAGAATAATGGTCTCGCCCCGTACCAACTTGTCTTCGATAAATTGATAACTCACTTTAACCGCGCTTTCGCAAATGCCTTCATATGAAATTGTGCCTGCGGCTTAGCATATTGATATTGAACACCGATAGGGCAAGCACGACGCGCCAGACACCCACCTTCCATGCATTGGTTGGCACCCGCATTCACATGCACACCACATGCCTCAACATCATAAGACTTGCCGTCAAATGCTGAAACAGGGCAGGCGCTTAAACACGGTTTTGGGGCACAACTTGCACACGGATGCGCACCCGCTGCCACCCGTGGCAAATCAAATTCCACTGGAAACAACAAAGCCGCACGGTAAGCATGCCAAAGCCCATAAGTCGGGTGTATGTTCAGACCCAATGGCGAAACATGTCCAGCCCCACCGCGTCTGGCCCAAGATAAAAACGGCTGATGCGGCACATCAAAAGGAAACACCGCCCGCGCATCTAAATCGGCAGCCAGGGGCTCCACAACGCGGCGCGTCCAGTCATCCAAGGAACCACCACCATCACGCGCAAACCGCCGAAACATCTCAGACCCTGCATTGCCAATCAGAATAATAAACCGCGTATCGCCCATATCTGCAGGAGAAAACCAACCAAGAGGCACAAAACTCTCGCGTCTTATCCGGTTGAGAATCGGGTGTTCCACTATTTCAGCCAGCGTGGATCGCCCAACTCCATCACGTCGCGCGGCAGGCGAATATCGTGCTTGGCGCGAATGATCGCGTCTATGTCACGGGGGATATATTCTGGATAATAGGTCGACAGAATAGTTTTCTTTTTCGCAATCGCCTTTTGCAAAATATCAGGCTTGCCCGCTTCGTTCCATTCCTTAGGGCTCATACGGTTGCCCAAAAGCGGATAAACATATTCCGTCTGCATCATGCTTAAAGTTTGATCCGACCCCAGATAATGCCCCGGCCCATCCGTGCACACTTCAGTAATCACATCAAACGACAACGTCTCATCTGTCACTTCAATGCCGCGCACATTGCGGTTGATCGAACCCAACATGTCATTGTCAATCAGCAAGCTTTCCAAACAAAAGCCCAACAGAGAAGCATGCATGCCCGCCATTTCATACATCAGGTTCACACCAGCCATAGCCGAAATGCCTGCCGTCACACCTTTTTCATAGCCCGCCTGCACATCAGGAAACTTGGCATCGCACATGCCAGAAGCTGAGCCCACAGTGAGGTTATAAAAATGCCCCATCTGCCCGCATGCCGCTGTGATGAGTGCTTGCTCGCCAGACCCACCAGACATGGCTCCGGTGCGCAAATCAGAAACGAATGGCCATGGCCCCCAAATCGCAATAGCGCCGGGCACCACGCAGTTAATGTAAACCAAACCAGCCAGACATTCGGCCACAGCCTGCACAACTGTCCCTGCCAATGCCGCAGGCGAAGTGGCCCCAGCTTGAGCCGCTGAAAGCAGCAACACCGGCATGCCGCCACGCGCCGCCACTTCCAGACACCGACAAGCATCCTCAGCAAATTTCAATGGCGGAACCACAAAGCAATTGGATTGCGAAACAAATGGCCGCTCGCGCCATTTCTTTTCACCGCCCGCCACATAGTGCAGGATTTGCAAACATTCATCCACATGATCAGGCTCCACCATGCTGGTGCCCACATGCTTGTTGGTGCCCGCAAGCGAAGCATAGAGTGTGTTGATATCCAGATCATGCCCGTTCAACATGTCGCGCGCCGTGAGGCAGCGTTGGAAAAAATGAATATGCTCGCATGTATCCACAATCCGCGCCGCATCAT
>JAYTSN010000050.1:0-6603 GCA_043745625.1 Aestuariivirga sp.
TGACTAATCACGGGTCAAGGCCGCTGCGCGGCTTGGAAAGTACACAACAATCGACAATCGGCACCGCAAAATTCGGGCGCATGTTCAGATGGCTGGAGCCGGCGCAGTTGCCTAAAAACCATAATGAACAAAAAGAGATCGAGGACATATTTACGATACTAGCTGAAGAAATGGTGACCCACGAGTTTCAAGATAATGTTGAAAAAGGTGATCCTCCCGATGCCCCGCTTACGAAACGCGAGAAAGCCGACGAGAACGATACGATTCCCGCTGGGTTTACTTATTTCGGGCAATTTATTGATCACGATGTTACATTTGATCCTGCATCGTTCTTGCAACAAATAAATGATCCAGATGCGACAGTTGATTTCAGAACGCCGCGGCTTGACCTCGATTGCGTTTACGGTCGCGGTCCGGCTGATCAACCATATCTCTATGATAGTATAGCATCAGGAAGGAGAACGTTTATTGAGGGTGATAAAATTGGTATCGCTGGAATGGATCGTCGCGACCTTCCAAGAACTGCTGGAGATCAAACAGCCATCATCGGTGATAAACGCAACGACGAAAACAAGATTGTATCTCAGTTCCAAGCGCTTTTCCTGAGATTGCACAACCGTGTTTATGAAGAACTAATGATCCGACATGGAAATGAAAACACGGATGATCGTTTTGCAGAGGCGCAGAGGATTACGCGTTGGTGTTACCAATGGGTCGTTCTCAAAGATTATCTGCCAAGCATCTGCGATGTAGGAGTTTATGAATCAATTAAACCCGATACGAGCAATCACAAAGGGCCAAAACTAAGTCACTATGGGGCTCATGGCGACGCTTACATTCCTGTAGAATTTGCTGTGGCTGCTTTCCGTTTTGGCCACTCGATGGTGAGACCAAGCTATTCGCTGAACAAAACGACCAAACATGGCACCGGAAAATTCGCTGACAGAGATGGAACCAATCCCGATTTTAGCCGTATTCCGATCTTTGTAGTTAAACCGGATATGAGCCAGGTTTCAGACACCGATGCATTAAATGGATTTGGAAAAAAAATTCCGCCTAAGTGGGGCATTGATTGGAATTTCTTCTTCGGAAAAATGCTCACTCATCCTGATGGCGAAGATCAAATTCCTCAGCCGAGTTACCGAATTGATACAAAACTTGTTGATCCACTGGGTGATTTGCCAGAGTTTGCAGCACAAGGTTTGAAAAGCCCGATGGTTTCTTTGGCTTGGCGCAATCTTGTGCGTGGGGTCAGCATGGGTTTGCCTTCTGGTCAAAAGATTGCTCGCATGATGGGTCATGAACCATTGACGGAAGATCAACTCTGGGATCAAAAATTTGATGGCGATGATAAGAAAAATTGGCCAGAGGGTACTGATCTTGTGACCAACCATGCGAAATGGCTAGAGGGAAGCGCACCATTATGGTTTTATATTCTGAAAGAGGCGGAATGTCGGACCGTTCCTCGTGGAGTTGCTGCGACAGAAAAAAATAACAGAGCCCATTTTGCGCATGGACGCAAACTCGGTGTTGTCGGCAGTACAATTGTTGCCGAAACACTATTTGGCTTAGCTTGGGCTGATCACTACTCTTACATCTTTCAGGAACCGAGTTGGGATCCGAGCAAAGAAAAGATAATGGGGCTGACTGCAAATATGGATATATTGGAGCTGACCAAGTTTGTTTACCCTTGAGAGAGATGTATTGCAGCGGCCCAGAACTCTTGTTCGGGCCATTTTCTATCCCTTCACCGCCCCCATCGTTAAGCCGCGGCTCAGGTGGTTTTGGATCGAGATGACCAGCAGCAGCACGGGCACAAAGGCCATGAAGGCGATGAGAGCGATCGCGTTGTAAATGATACCATCTGAACCGCCTTTGAAATTGGCTAGAGCGATGGACATGGTGTAGGCTTCTCTGCGCCCTATGATCAAAGTTAGGAAATACTCGTTCATAGCAAAGACGGACGCGATGACTGCAGCTGTGATGATGCCGGGCAAACACATGGGGATGATAATTTCCCAGAGGATGCGCAAGTCCGAAGCGCCGTCGGTTCTCGCGGCGTCTTCGATCTCGTGCGGAATGTCGATCATGTAAGAGCGGATGATCCACACGACGATGGAGAGGTTGGTTGCAGAATAGACCAGCATCAAGGCCCAGATGGTGTCGAGCATATTAAACTTTGCGAACAACACAAAGAGCGGAATGGCAACGACGGCAGGCGCCATCATCTTGGTGGAGAGGATGTAGTTGCCGATGTCCTCGCGGCCTTTGTAGCGATAACGCGCAAGACTGTAGGCGGCTGGAATGCCCAGCAAAAGGCAGATGAAGACGCTGCCCGCGACCGACACTATTGAATTGAAGAAATACTTCATCATCGGCCATTCATCCCAGATCTTTGCCCAGGTTTCGATGGTGAAAGTGGGCCAGTAGATGGGATCCGGTGCAATAATCTCAACGCGCGGGCGAAGCGCGATTGTGGCAAAGTACCAAATCGGCCAGATACTCACGACACTCCACACTAAGAGAATGATAGTACCGATAATAGAGCGTTTGGCTTTCATGATTCAGTTCCCGACCTGAAGAAGCGGCGCACCAAAACCTGCGACATGATAATGGTGAAGATGAGCACTAAAACAGAAGCTGCAGATGCATAGCCAAAATTGGGTCCGTCCCAGCCTATGCGCTGGATGTAATAGCTTAGGGTTTCGGTTGCACCACCCGGCGCGCCCTGCGTGATCACCTGTATCGGCGTAAACATGTTGATAATATCAATGCCGCGCAGAATCAATGCGACTGCAATGATCGGCTGCATCATTGGCAGGGTGATACTGAAGAACAAGGTAGTCCAGGAAGCGCCATCGAGGCGTGCGGCTTCTTCCACTTCCTGGTCTTGGCCCTGTAGCCCCGCAACAAAGATGATGAAGAGGAATGGTGTCCATTGCCAGACATCTGCAAAGATTACGACGAAGCGCGCAAGGGGAACCGAGATCATCCAATCGACATTGTAGTCAATCAAGCCGATGCGTTTGAGAAGATCGCTCACGATGCGCCCATCATTGAACATGAGCTTCCAAATGAAAGAAACCGCTGATGGCATTAGTAACATGGGAAGCAGGAAGATGATGCGAAATCCCTTGACCCAAGGATCGCGGTAGACCAACGCGGCCAATGTGAGGGCAATTACAAATTCCGCACCAAGGGTGATTGTTCCCTGCAGCAGCGTATTCCAAATGGCATTGAGGAATTGGCCATCGGAAAAGAGCTGCGCATAATTGTCAAAGCCCGCCCATTCGAGTTTGAATTTGCCCGAGTAGAAAGAGCGGATGAGAGCATAGATGCCGGGATAGAGCGTGATCGACAGCAGATAAATGACAGCCGGCATTACCAGTAGATAGGGAAACAGCTTGCGCGATCGGGCACTGCGTCGGCGGATGGGAACTTGAACGGTGATGGCAGTCATTTTATCCTAATTCTCTCCCACTTGGGGCGAGGGGGAAGAGACAGGGAAAATGGCCGGGGTTTCCCCCGGCCACAAGTTGAGGGAGTGTCAGATCGGAGCTTTCTTGCCAGCACCGAGGTTGAGGCCTGGCGCCATGGAGGCGTAGGACACGGGGTCCTTGCCAGCATAAAAACCAGACTTGGTCATGATGGCTTTGACCTTGACGGCAGCTTGGTCGAGGGCTTCCTTCGGCTTTACCTTGCCAACGATTGCATCGTTGATGAGGAAGCCGATTTCCTGCTCCATCGTGAATGCTGATGGCAGGCGTGGTGCGCACCAAGCATAGTCCAGCGATTCCGACCAAATCTTGGCTGGTTGCGAGACTTTGCGCAGGTTCTCGTTGTTGAGCACCGAGCGATAGCCAGGGGCCACGCCATTGGCGTTGGCTTCGTTCATGGCCATGATCGACGAGGTCGTGAGGAACGCAAGCAGCAAGAAGGCTGCTTCTGGTTCTGGCGACGAGGCTGCGACGGCGGAGGTCGAACCAGCAATGTTTGGTGGGCAATATACGCCACCTGCAACGCGTGGTTCATAGATGGTCATGATGTCATCGCCGAGCTTCGACTGATCGGGACGTGTTGCTTGGTTGCCCGAGTCTTGCCACGAGATGTTGCAAGCGATCTGACCTCCGAGGAAGGCACCGCGGTTGGTTGGCCAGTCAGCAGCAGCAACACCTTCTATGGCATTCTTAGACAGAGCAAGAATGGTTTCGAGACCCTTCACGCCCGCATCACCGTTGAAGATCGGTTCCCACTTGTCATTGAACAGCATCATGCCGTGTTGAGCAGCTACGTGTTCCCACAAATAAGTTGCCCAGAAGCCACGGCCAGCCATCATGCCGATGCCGGAAACGCCTTTTTCAGCCTTGTTCAGCTCAGGGGCCAGACGAACCATTTCTTCATAGGATGGAATAGTGGTGATCGCATCTGGATCCTTGCCGAGAACCTTCTTGAACACCGACTTGCGGATATGAACCTGCTGGAGGTCGCAGTCGAAGGGAATGCCGAACATGCCCTTGTCGCCGAAATTGCCGTAGTTCAGGCGATAGGTGTCATAGAAGTCATCAAGCGGCAGCTTCCACTTGGTGGCATAGTCATCAAGCTTCGTGAGCATGCCCTGGGCTGCGAAATCTCCGAGCCAAGGCGAGAAGAATTGCACGCAGTCAAATGACGGATTGCCGGACACCGCTTCTGCGACGATCTTGTTTTGCATGTCGCTGTCAGGAATGGCAACGAGATCAATTTTGATTCCGGAGAGATCGAAAAATGGCTTAGTGCCTGCGAGCGCTGATTCACGGTCGTCCGAGCTGATCAGGAAGCGAACTGTCTTGCCGGCATGTTCCTTGCGGACGGATTCCCAATCAACGGTGCGAATCCAATCCTTCTTCGGATCCCACAAGAGTTCGTCGCCTTTCAGATTGAACTGCTTTTGGTAATCCTTGTGGACGTAGTTGGCCACATTGATCTTGGCCAATACATCCGCCGGGTTTTCCATCGCAGCAAAAGCGCCGTTGATGTTGAACATGTTAACACCGCCCACAGCAGCAACAGCGCCTGTGGCGGCCGTTGCTTTCAGAAGCGAGCGGCGTGATAGTTTGTTGGTCAGTAACATTTTATTTCCTCCTCAAGTCTTTTTTAAATTTAGGGCCTAGGGTGTAGATTGTTGTGCAATGCTTAAGGCCAAAGCTTGGCACAATTTTCTCATTGCGGCATCCTGTTTATGCAGCATCTGAAATCACAAATTTTGAGATTGATTTCGCCTATTGAAAGCAAATCTGGCAAAAAAACTAGGTTTTGTGCTGTTTGCACCATCGAAACCTTCCCTGAATGGCCGCTGTTTTTCGCGGCACTGTTTTTGTATTCCGTTTAATTATAGTACTAAATTGCATTTGAAAAGGCAAATGTTTCGTTTTAGGGATAATACGTGACAATTGTAACGGCGTGAGTATTTTTGTATCGTTCAAGTAATTGTAATTTTAGGAATTGTCTGCCGATATGCCCGATAGCCCCATTCCCCAACAAACGCCTATTGATCGTGGTACAGGTCGCATCGCCCGAAACCGTATGCGCATCGCTTGGATGTATTATGTTGAAGGTCTAACACAAAATGAAATCGCCGAAAAGTTGGGCATTGGCCGCGTTACAGTTGTGCGCAACCTTAATGAAGCGATCAAACAACGTGAAGTGAAGATCCGCATTGAAGGGGAAATTGCCGAGTGCATCGAGATTGAAGGTGCTTTGAAAAAGGCCTTCAATTTACAAGACGCAATTGTGGTTCCCGAGCCAAACAATTCTTTGAACATTGCAAAAGCAATCGGCAATGCGGCTGGCATGTTCATGTCGGATACTTTGAAAGATGGCATGTCGGTGGGCGTGGGCTGGGGTGCAACGCTTTATGAATCACTGGCCACTTTGGCCACGCGCGAGCTTAATAATGTCCAGGTTATTTCGCTTCTGGGTGGCATTGTTCAGGCGCGTAGATTTAACCCGGCGGAATTTGCGTGGCAGTTTGCACGCGCTGTTGGGGCTGATTGTTTTTTGTTGCAAGCGCCAGCGGTTGTGGATTCGGCTGAAACGCGAGAGGCTTTAATTGAGCGCTGCGGCCTGCGCGATGTTTTTACACGTGCGGAAAAATTGGATATCGCGATGTTAAGCGCTGGTAACATGGCCCCCTCCTCTACAGCGTTTAGGTTTAGCATGCTGCCGGAAGAAGATAGGCTGGCTTTAATCAAAGCAGGTGCAGTCGGGGATTTGCTCTATAATTTCTTTGACATTAACGGAAAGCTTGTTGACCATCCGGTTAACCAGCGGATCATGTCTATTCCTTTAAGTCAATTGCGCGATGTGCCTCTGCGGGTTATTTCATCTGGCGGTGCTGATAAGGTTGACGTTATCTTGGGTGCGATAAAATTGATCAAATGCAATGTGCTGATCACCAATGAAGAAACGGCTAAGACCCTGCTTGAGAAAGCGTGATTGTTTCTAAATTAACCGCACCGGCGCTCTGAAGGATGTTCATGCTCGACTATGCGGCAACGCAATTTCAATTTCTGCCGCTACAGGAGCAATTGAAAATTCTGTTTGAAATTGCAGAAAAAGCAATCG
>JAYTSN010000051.1:0-6587 GCA_043745625.1 Aestuariivirga sp.
TTGAACGAACTTCACACTGTCTGAATGCAACGCTCATTGAGCGACGTATGATAATCCAGGCATTCCTAACGAAACCAAAACTGCTCTCATGAGTTAGGAGCACAAGAACTCATACCGAGTTCTGCTAATGGAGAAAAGCGATGAAAGAGAGCCACGAAAAAGCGTCACAACATCACAGCGACGCAAGCGATCATCACCGAGATGCAGCTGGGCATTTCGCCAAGAAAGATAATGGAGCTGGCAAGAAGTCTGCTGAAAAAGCTCGGCAATCTTCGAAAATAGCGCAAGACTATCATGGCGAGAGCTGCTCCAATGCGCGCTAAGGAATAAACCATAAGCCCAATCAAAGCGCGGTCACGCAAACCCACGGGCTTTGAGATGTCGATGCAATCAAGAAGCTGCCTTGCTTCATCTGGCGACAGCACAGAAGTCTTGCCACGCTTTACAATATGTTTTGGACCGCGCACGGCATGAGCTGGATTTTGCGCAACCACTTGGCCAATGATCAACCAATCAAACAACATGCGAATGGCTGAGAGATGTTGCTTGGCGGTCGGAGCCGATTTCGTTTGTGTGAGTTCTTCGACAAAGCCCGCCACATGGAGTGGTTGAATCTGTGAAAGTTCCATAACTTCGCGAAGCGCACACCACGCCAGAAAATTGCCCACATCCTTGGCATAGGCCTTGCGCGTATGCCGGTTGCGAATGTTCGACGTGAAGAAGTCTATGAAGCGGGCAGCCGCGCGTTCGCCAGATGCCGAGATAAGCGCTGGGAGCTCAAGTCTTCTTTGTGCAACGAAGGATTGAAGTTCATCCATATTTCACATTGGCCCGCAGAAACGTTGCATATCCAGCTTCATCGATCTCACCAGACGCAAGCGCCAAAACAGCCGTCGCTGCATCTTCTTCGCGGGCTTCAAACCGTGCACCATTGGTTTCTAGAAACAAGATGCCTAAAATGAACCCCGAGCGTTTGTTGCCATCAACAAAAGGATGGTTCTGGACAACGCCCGCCGTGTAAGACGCAGCCAGAGCAATGATGTCGACGTCCTCGCCATAGGCCGCAAGCTGCTGTGGCCTTGCCAGAGCTGATTGCAGCAGCCCTTGATCGCGCAAGCCAGCGGCTCCCCCATGAAGAACCAAAGAGCGGTCATGCAGGGCCATTGCGTCGCGTTCATCAAGCCACAGCCATTTTGTCATTTGGCCAAAACGCTGAGTGTGTTGCGATAGCGGCGCATGATGGCTTCCGCCTTATCCATCTTTTCTGCAAAAGCTGGATCACCTGCTGTGAGGCGGTAGCCACCATCTGGCGTTTCCGTAAAATAAAGAACATCACCTTTGCCGACATTGAGGCGTTTCAACATTTCTTTGGGCATGACAACACCTGTGGAGGTGCCAATAGTTGTGAGTTTGAGAGCGTTCATGAGAAATCCTTGAAAAACATAATTATAACTATAATAATACAGTCCATTGTCGGGGTCAAGGATAGACGAAAACCCAATATTTATATAATCATACGATAAGGATATTATCATATGATTATTCGACTGAAAAGCGCTCGTCGTGGAGAACGCCAAAAAGAGCGATTTTATGAACCCGCAGGTTTTGAATACAGTTTTTGCCGAAACGAGATAAGCGATTTTGATGTACCGTAGATATTAAATAGGAATGAGTAAATTTTCTAGACGGGCAGTAAATATGACTGTATAGTAAAATTATTTAGTACATAAATTGAAAAGGATGTATTACATGTTGCATCATGTTAAAGTAATAGCAAACGGGCGGATCGGCCTTCCAGCGCCGGTTCGCAAGAAGCTCGGTCTCGTGGATGGCGACACGCTCATCCTTGAGGAAAATGAGAGGGGCATAACCTTGAGAACAATGGCTCAATCCATAGCAGAGGCCCAGGCCCTCACTCGAAAATACACAGCCCATCTACCAGAAACTTCATTGGAAGTCTTTTTGGCAAACAGGGTCAAGGAAAGTGGCGAATGAGTTACAAGTATGTCTTTGATGCCTCGGCGATGATAGCCCTTCTCAAGGCGGAAAAAGGGCACGAGCAGCTTGCAGGTCTTGTAGCGGGCGCTTGCATGTGTGTGGTCAATCTCTCGGAAGTTATAGCGCATTTTGTGCAGGGAGGCGCTAGCCCCGAAGAAGCACAAGGTAACACACAAAAACTGGCTATCGACTATATGAGTGCCGACGAAGCGCTGAGCGTCGAAGCCGGTGTTTTGCGGGGTGTCACGTCAAGGGCAGGTCTGTCGATGGGAGACCGCTATTGTCTGGCTCTGGCAAAATCTGAAAACGCGACTGCGGTAACAGCCGATCAACGTTGGCGACTGTTGCCGGAGTCCGTTGGTGTAAAAATTCAATTCTTTCGTTCTCACGATGAATGAAAAAATTTTGCGCTAAGAAGTAGTTTAAGTCAACCTCCGAGATTCAGCGGCTCGTAGGGTACGCATCGCACTGCGAATTGTTGCTGCGCTTCTTTCCAATGCCTCCAGAATGCCCGATTTGGAGCTCTGACCAGCCTAACGGAGCGTGGTGCCCTTCCATTTGAAAAACTCGCCTTCCCAATCGCATTCTTGCGGCACAAGTCAGCAACCGTCATGCCGCTTTTCTGCTCACGCAATATCCCGATAATCTGTCCTTCGTTAAATCTGCTCTGCTCCATCGTCTTCCCCTTAAAAACGGGATCAGACTCTACTCATTTTTGGATCAATTTGCAGGGCTCAGATCAGGTCAAGAAGTGATCGGCGCGAGTCAGTTGCTTCAATTTTGAATTGTCCCATGTCAACAAGCATGCAAACGGGACCCTCAAATAAATTAGAGTTGCAGCAACCTTGCTTGGTTTCTACTGAAAGACCGCTACGCCAAAGTGTGTGGCAATGGCCAAGGCAATTCCTGCAAAAGCAAACAGCGAAGCAGTCGCTGCGATCCAAGTTGATCTCGTAATCAGAGCTATTGATAAAAGAACGATAGCCAGTTGCAATCCGGTTTCACCCAATTCGTAGGCTTCGCCGAATGTTGAGGCTTTAAGACCCTCTTCATGTTGTTTTGTCCCCAACTCTTGAAGCTGACCTATACCATGGCCTGAATCGCTTGGCGCGCGAAGGCGTGTTGCTTCGTCCGTCCAAGCTTTCTTGTCTGCCTCAGAAGCGCCGTTCAAAGCCGCAGCAGTCTTGAACACTGTTTCGCGCACGATTTTGGCCTGCATGAAGGCAAAGCTGTCTGATGCTTCAATCTGCTTTAAAACACTTTCGCGCTGCGCACCCGCCGCCGCCATATGGATGACAGCCAATGCGACAGCAAAACCACCGACCATGAGAGAGACGCGTTCCCTAAACACACGGTCTTTGGCACGTTCGGCTTTTTCGGCCTCATCACTTTTAGTTTCGGCCCGTTCGATTGCTTCTTCGATCAGATCCTTGGCATCTGCTGCTTCCATCGAAACGCTCCCTCAAAAATATAAAAGTTAGATGTTTTAAGTGCATTTGTCAGTCAAAACTTGGGCGCGCTTTACTCAGAGATAATTGTATTTTTGTTGCGCCTCAGATCAGATCTATGAGGACCCAACACACTTATTTGCTGCCACAAAATGGTTATTCCATCTTTCACAGCCAGATTCTTATATGACCGATGCTTAAGTTGACATCTCGCCAGACTGTGACGACAGTCCGTGATGAAAAGAACTACTACGCGTATTTTACTGACCGCAGACCCTTCGCTTTCCCAAAATGGAGCGGCAAGCTTTTGATCAAACATGCAGAATTTGCGCTTAGCAAATGTTGGGCAAAATACCACCAAGTCGATAAAAATCACAAACAGAGGTTTGAAAAAAATGAGTTTTAAAAATATGTCGGCATGGAATTTCGTTATATGAGCGTTGTCCAACTTCAAAAGCATTTTTCCCGGATATTGCCACTGCGCTTTGTTTTTGCGCGACCGCGTTTCTTTGCCTGTGCTTTGCTGGGAACGATGATAATATTTTTAATGCCGCAAACGTGGCGCTTGGTTACGCGCATGCTCATCGGCTGGAATGTTGCAACAATCCTCTTCCTGGTCGCCATTGCCATGATGATGCTACGTGCATCTCATGAGAAAATGCGCCGTAACGCCAAGATGCACGATGAAGGGCAATATACAATCTTGGTTTTGGCAGTCTTGGCTGCCATTGCCAGCTTTGGAGCGATCGTCGTTCAGTTAGGGCTTGTAAAAGACTCAGTGGGCTTGACCAAGGCGCTGCATCTTTCTCTCGCGGTCTGTACCATCATCTCGGCATGGACCTTCATTCATGTGATGTTTGCACTGCATTATGCGCACGAGTATTTTGATGAATGGCGAGAGGGCAAAGATGAACTCCCCGAACTTCGCGGCGGCTTGCAGTTTTTGGGAATTGTCGAGTTTCCGGCTTATAGAGATTTTGTCTATTACGCCTTTACGATTGGCGTTGCCACAGCAACGGCGGATGTCAATATCACCTCTGGTCAGATGCGACAGATTACACTGGTACATTCCGTGCTGTCGTTCTTTTTCAACATGGCGTTACTGGGTCTTACAATTAACATTGCGGCAGGACTTATCTGAAGAGAGGAGGAGTTCTTAGATGGAACCGGCAGACGCCAAGAATTTAGTAGGAACGCTTTTGCGTACGCAGAAATGACAAACGTGCTGCTTTACGAATTTGAAAAGCCTTTGAAGCTCAAACAACAAACATGGCAATTCCCGCAGCGAACATCAAAAGTGTTGTGCCCAGCACCACGATCTGACTGAAACTGGAACTTGGTTGTCCCAGCATGATTTTTTTGTCGCGGGCCACCAGCAAAATTCCAACAAGAAGAAAGGGGGCCAGCAGCCCGTTCACGATAGCGGTCCAGTACAAGGCACGCACCGGATTGATGTTGATAAAATCCAAAACAATACCAAAAAGCGTTGAGAGAACAATCACGCCATAGAAAGCTTGAGCATGTTTGAATTTTTCGTCAAGGCCGTTTTGCCAATGAAACACTTCCGAAAACGCATAAGCGACAGAGCCAGTTAACGTTGGAATTGCAAGCAGACCTACTCCGATGATGCCCGTTGTGTAAAGCAGCATGGCCATATTACCCGCCAGTGGCCGCAAGGCTTCTGCTGCTTCTTTGGACGTCGATATATTGGTGAGGCCATGGGCGTTCAGCGTCAGGGCGGTGGTCAGGATAATAAAAAACATCACCAGATTGGAAAACAACGTGCCAATAGTTACATCCAACAAGCGATCTTTAATTTCCTTTGAAGTCGCACCCCATCTTTGGACAAGCATTCGCCTGCCTTTGGCTTTTTCTTCCTCAACCTCCTGCGATGCCTGCCAGAAGAACAGGTAAGGGCTAATCGTTGTACCAAGAATAGCCACAAGTGTGGACCATGCTTCTTTTGAAGGAATTGAAGGCGTCAGTGTTGCTTTGCCAATGATGCCCCAGTCGGGCCTAATCAGGAAAGCTGTAATGATGTATGAAAACAGTGTCAGGGCCAGCCATTTCAGGATATTGGCAATCTGGTGATTGGGCTGCTGCTGGTTTCACGGACACTGAGTTAAGGTGTTTTGATGGAACTGGAGGTTTTAGATGGAAAGAAAGAAGTATTCGCGCGAGTTCAAACGCGAAGCGGTGAATTTGGTGAAGGGTCGCGGCGTTTCGATTGTGCAGGCGGCGCGGGATCTTGATCTCAACCACAATGTGTTGCGGCGCTGGCTGAAGGAGCTTGATGCTGATCCCGTGCATGCGTTTCCAGGCCTTGGGCAAATGAAGCCCGAGCAGCTTGAGATCGACCGACTGCGCAAAGAAGTCGTGAGGTTGAAGGCCGAAAGAGACATCCTAAAAAAGGCCGCGGTGGGTTCAACTGGTCAGCGCAACGACGGTTTTCAATTTATCAGCTGGCGTCAGGAAGCCAAGCGTTTTTCGTGGACGGGTATTTAAACTGAGCGCCACGTGATCAAGAGCATCTTGGCCGTAAGCTGAAAGATCAGTACCGTTTGGAAAATACTGGCGCAGGAGGCCGTTAGTGTTTTCATTGCTCCCACGTTGCCAAGGGCTTTGGGGATCACAGAAGTAGACCTTAACATCCGTCGCGACTGTAAACTTCTTATGGTAGGCGAGTTCAGTGCCTCGATCCCAAGTCAGGGATGTCATGAGACCTTCGGGCAGTTCGCGCGCTTTTCGAACAAGGGCATCAACAACCGTTTGACTATCTTTACCGTCCAATTGAACCAGCATGACAAATCGTGATGTCCGCTCGACCAGTGTAGCAATGTGAGTATTCTTTGCACCGCTCAGCAGATCACCCTCCCAATGGCCGGGGATGGCGCGATCTTCAATCTCGGCTGGGCGATCCCTGATTGAGATGGCGTCAATAATCTGACCTCTAGTTTGATCGCTCGTGCTCGATGTTTTTCCACGCCGCATGATCCGGCGGCTGCGCAAATGGGCCAGAAGTTCTTTCTTGAGAACGCCACGTGCCTGAATGAACAGGCTTTTATAGATCGTCTCATGTGACACCTGCATTGTCCGATCTCCCGGGTGTTCGGCTTTCAGCCAACCTGATATTTGTTGCGG
>JAYTSN010000052.1:0-6575 GCA_043745625.1 Aestuariivirga sp.
AAGATCGCGCAGTTTGTCGAAAAACCCGATATTGAAAAAGCTGCCCAATATGTGCGCGATGGATATTTTTGGAATAGCGGGAATTTTCTTTTTCGTGCAGCAAGTTTTATTGAAGAGTTGCGGAAATTTGCGCCGCTGGTTTTATTGGCAGTGGAACAGGCGCTTGAAAAAGCCCAAACCGACGTGGATTTTATCCGCATGGATAAAGCGGAATTTGCCCGTTCCCCACAAATATCGGTGGATTATGCGGTGATGGAGAAAACCGAGCGTGCCGCGGTTTTTCCAGTGCAATATAGTTGGAATGATATTGGCTCTTGGGACGCTGTCTATGACACTTTGGGCAAAGACGATTCAGGCAATGCGATATCGGGCGAAGGCATTGTTCTCGATGGAAGCAATAATCTGATTAACGCGCCAACGCGTTTTACAGCATTGGTTGGCGTCGATGACTTGTTTGTCGTGACCGTTGACGATGCCGTGCTTGTCACAAAACGTGGCAAAGCGGAAATGCTCAAGACATTAATTGCCAGCTTGAAATCACGTAATTCCAAGCTTTCAGATTAGATCAAACGAACGCAAAATCATGGAAGTCGATCTTGATTGCACTTGTTGCATAAAGATCAATTGTATCGATGCCGTGATAGAGCGTGACATGCGTTGTGCCGTTGCCTGCAACTTTAAATTCCGCCGTGCTTTTTGCAACATTGGCGGCAAACGACAGGATGTCAGTGCCATCTTGATAATCCATAATAAGATCTTTGCCGAAATGAAGGTCAGTGAAGCGGAACGTATCTGATCCGGTGCCGCCGTAAATTCTGTCGTTGCCCGTGCCACCATTGATGACGTCATTTCCGGCATAGCCAAAAATCAAGTCTGCGCCAGCAAAGCCATTGATGTACTCAGCGCTGTTTGTTCCGAGTAAAGTATTATTTGCGGCTGTACCGTTGATAACTTTAAGTGGTACTGCATCATCGTTCAAAATTGTTGCGGTTGCTGTGGTTGTGCCAAGAATTAATCCAGACGTTGGTGACGAGAGCGTTACGGCAAATGTTTCGTCCTGTTCGTAGACGGTGTCACCAATAACCAAAACTTTGATGATAGCCGTGTTGGTGCCCGCTGCAAGGATAACTGTTCCCGTTAATGGGCCAGAGAAATCAGCAGCGCCAGCAGCGTTGGCACCTGTGCCAGCGATTGAGTAATTTACGGTCTCGTTGGCTGCGTGTGCGCCGTTTAATGTTACGGCAAAAGAGAATGTTGTGGTGCCAGTAGAACCTTCAGCAGCTGAGCTGGTGATGGCAGAGATTGAAGCTGTTACTGGGGATGGTGGAGGAGGAGGCGGAGTTGTGCCGCCTGCAAGTGCTACAAGCTGCGCAAATGTTCTGGTACCGTCTGCGAAGTTGAAATTTTCGACACCTGAAACAGAATCGGAACCGTCAGCTCCGCCAGTGATGTGGAGCAAATCTTTGATGGTTTCATAAGCGAAGACGTAAGCTGAGAGCAGGCCGGAATAGACTGCCGTGTCAGTGCCAACGCCGCCCATAATTGTGTCTGCGCCAGCGCCTCCGATGAGGATGTCGTTGCCTGTTCCACCGTTCAAAATGTTGTTTAAATCATTGCCGGTAATAACGTCATTGCCCGCACCGCCCACTGCATTTTCAATGTTGCAGCTATAAGCAATCCAGATGTTGTTGGTCATTGCGTCAGCATCGCTTGAAGTGCCGGCATGCAAATCTATGCGCGAATTTGTTGCGAAGCCTAAGAGGTCCAGGGTGTCGTTGCCTGAGCTGTCCCAGAGGGTCATGATCGGGTGGCTGTTTTGTGTGAAGTCATAAATTACAGCGCTGGCACCGGTGATGTTGCTGTTAAATCCATAGACTGTGTCGCCAGCGCGCGTGGTTTAAGTCAGCGCCATATTTTTGTTGGATTGCAGCAACGTCATCAATCATTAAGGTTTGTGGATAGTAGAATTTGTTGTCGGAAGCTTGCCAATCTGCACCGGTGTTGCTGGCAGCAAAATAAGACATGACGGAGTATTCAATTGAGTCATGCGAATATAATGCATTTGCTGCGTAAGTTGGGCTGCCACCATTATAATTGCCTGGGTGCTCAAGGCCGAAGGCGTGGCCCATTTCGTGAAGGTAAGTGAGAAAGCCCCAATTTCCAATTTTAGGGGTTACCAAATCGTTGGTTCCGTATGCGCTGTTATAGTGGTTATTTAAAAAGATAGCGCCTGCGCCATAAGATTGAGCGCCCGGAAAATATGAATAAGCAAAATAGCTGTTGGAGGCATCATAGCCATTCTGCACGGTAATTTGTGGGCTGGCGGTTGTTAAGACAAGGCTCGGCGAAATCAGATCATCCCACATGCCGATGGCGAGTGTTGCCACGGCTTTTTGGGCCGCCGATAAAGATGAAAAGCCCGTGCTCTCGGTTCCGGTTGCCCAATTTGGAACGCTGGTTGGAAACCCGTAGGTGATCGTTGAACCCGACCAAAACGCACCGCTACGCAGAAGATTATTTACAATTTGGGATTGGGTCCAGACAGCAGGCATTGCTCAGTTCCACCACATTTTGAGCGCCGACCGCAGGAACTCTGTTACGCACGAATGTGGCAAACGATAAGCAGGAAGCGTGAAGTCGTGGTTGTGGGAATTGGTAAAATTTCAGTTGCGCGTTAACGAGTGCAGTACCGACAATGCGTGTAATTGTTCGAGTTTGCTATCTTGGATTCTATGGCGAATATAAAAATGAGCAGTTTTGTTGCTATGGTTTTCAAACATGCTCATTGATGGATGATTTCAAAAATTATCCACGATTTAAATATCAGGGGTGATCTCCCCGTTAAAGTTATTAAGAATTGACGCGGGTCTTTGCACAGGTACATTTCTTTTTCATTGTTGCTCAACTGGTTAAGACCAGTTAGCTTCTCATTTTAACCAATTATTGGGGCAGCAAGAAAATGGCGGTTAACGTCATCACAGCGCGAGATTTAGATCTCACTTTTCAAACGAATGATGGGCCGGTTTTTGCCCTGTCTAAAATCAATCTTGATGTGGCAGACGGTGAGTTTGTGTCTTTCATCGGGCCATCGGGGTGCGGGAAAACCACATTACTTCGGGCGATTGCTGATTTGGAAAAAGCGTCAGGCGGAACCTTGAATGTAAATGGCATGACACCAGAGAACGCGCGGCTGGCGCGCGCTTATGGCTATGTGTTTCAAGCTCCTGCACTTTATCCATGGCGCACGGTTGAGCGCAATGTTGGCCTGCCATTGGAGATTATGGGACTTGATAACCCGGCCGCGCGGGTTCAACGCAATCTTGATCTTGTTAACCTTACAGGGTTTGAGAAAAAATTTCCCTGGCAGTTGTCCGGCGGCATGCAGCAGCGTGTTTCAATTGCGCGCGCTTTGGCGTTTGATCCGAAGTTATTGTTGATGGACGAGCCATTTGGGGCGCTTGATGAAATTGTACGCGACAAACTCAATCAACAGCTTTTGGAATTGTGGGATCGCACGGGCAAGACTGTTGTGTTTGTGACGCACTCAATCCTAGAGGCGGTGTTTTTGTCAACCAAGATTGCGGTGATGAGTCCGCGGCCTGGCCGTATCATTGATGTCATCGAAACGCGACTGCCCCGCAAACGCAATTTAGATATTCGCGAGACGCCAGAGTTTTTGAAAATTGCGCACCGTGTGCGTGAAGGGTTGAAGGCAGGGCACTCGTATGAGGATTGATAAAAAGCATCCTCGCCTTCCTTGCGCGCAGGCAAGGGCCTTGATTCCCTTTTTCACCGTGTGCTTTATCATCTTCATCTTGTGGTATCTTGCCGCCATACCGATGAATGCCGTCGTGGTTCAGTCTAAAATTGATGCGGCTGGAGGTGGGTTTTGGAGTACTCTCGCATTTTCGTGGAACCATGAACGGCCAGTTTTGCCTGCGCCCCACCAAGTGGCGCAAGAAATCTGGAAATCGGTTTTCATGGTGGCTCCGTGGAAAGTGAAATCACTGATTTACCATCTGTGGATCACGCTTTCGTCCACACTTGTTGGCTTTATTCTTGGCGGCGTGCTCGGCATCACATTGGCCATCGGCATTGTGCATGTTGGGTCACTGGAAAAAAGTTTGATGCCGTGGATCATCGCCTCGCAGACCATTCCGATTTTGGCGATAGCGCCGATGCTTATCGTGGTGCTGGGCAAAACGGGATTGCCTAATATCTTTACCAAAGCATCAATCTCAACTTATCTGTGCTTCTTTCCCGTCGCTATCGGCATGGTGAAAGGGCTTCGTTCACCAGATAAATTGCAGCTTGATTTGATGCGGACTTATAATGCCAGTGTATCACAAATTTTATGGAAGCTGCGTTTTCCCGCCGCCCTGCCATTTTTGTTTGCTTCGCTCAAAGTTTCTGTGGCGATTGCATTGACGGGCGCCATTGTGGCCGAACTTCCGACAGGTGCCGTATCGGGGATTGGGGCGCGTTTGTTGCAGGGATCATATTACGGACAGACATTGCAGATTTGGGCTGCCTTGTTCGTGGCAGCAATTGCGGCGGCAGCTTTAGTTTGGATGCTGGGCGCATTTGAGCGCATGAGTTGGAAGCGCATGGGTGTGAAAGTATGATCCGTGCTTTCATCATATTTATTGCAGCTGTCGTTGCGACTTTGGTGTTGTCATTCAGCTTCAGTGGAGCCAACCCTTTCATTGGAGTGGATTGGTTCATCTCGCTGCTGTTTGTTATCGCAACATGGATCGCCACTTGGGCATTGAGCTGGATATTTGATTTATATTTGCCAGAGTCGCTCAGTCGGTTTGTTGTTCCATTGGTTTTCGGAATTGGAATTATTGCGAGCTGGGAGCTTTACGTGTGGGTGTCGCAAATCCAAATTGTATTGCTGCCATCACCCTCTGAAATTGGGGTGAAATTCGCTACATCACTGCCTATTTTAGGCGCTGATTTTGTGCAGACCATTTTGCGCTCGGTCATCCCCGGATGGTTGATGGGTTGCGGTTCTGGCTTTCTCGTTGCACTTTTGTGTGACCGCAGTGATTTTCTGCGCCGCGGACTTTTGCCACTGGGCAATTTAGTGGCGGCTCTTCCGATCGTCGGAGCTGCACCCATCCTTGTGATGTGGTTCGGCTTTGACTGGCCGTCCAAAGCCGCCATGGTTGTGGTGATGACGTTCTTTCCCATGCTGATCAACACGCTCGCTGGTCTTAACGCATCAGGCCATATGGAACGGGACTTGATGAAATCATACGGCGCGGACTGGTTGACAACATTGCTGAAACTGCGGCTTCCTGCCGCCATGCCATTTATTTTTAATGCGCTCAAAATCAATTCGACTTTGGCGATGATTGGCGCAATTGTAGCGGAATTCTTTGGCACGCCAATTGTGGGCATGGGGTTTCGCATGTCGACAGAGGTAGGCCGCCTTAGCCTTGATATGGTGTGGGCCGAAATTTTAGTGGCCGCCATCACGGGCTCAACATTTTATGGTCTTCTCACGTTATCGGAACGTGCGGTGACATTCTGGCATCCGTCTTATAGAAAGTAAGATGGCACATTGAGAGAGAAGAAGGAGAAAGGAAGCTTATGAAGAAATATCTTTTAACCGCAGCCGCTTTGGCCGCACTGACGGTTTCTGCCCATGCTGAAAAAGTGACGTTGCAATTAAAGTGGGTCACGCAGGCCCAATTTGCAGGTTACTATGTGGCCCAAGCCAAGGGCTATTATAAGGCTGTTGGCCTCGAAGTTGAAATCAAGCCGGGCGGCCCAGACATTGCGCCAGAACAAATTATCGCTGGCGGAGGTGCCGATGTGATTGTCGATTGGATGCCTGCTGCTTTGGCTGCGCGCGAAAAGGGCAACAAGCTTGTGAACATCGCCCAGCCTTTCAAGCATTCGGGCCTGATGCTGACGTGCCGCAAAGAAACGGGCATTGCAAAGCCCGAAGATTTCAAAGGCAAAACTTTAGGTGTTTGGTTTTATGGCAATGAATATCCGTTCCTTGCATGGATGGCGAAGTTGGGCCTTAAGACTGATTCAGACATCAAGGTTTTGAAGCAGGGCTTTAATGTTGATCCATTGTTGCAAAAGCAAGCAGATTGCATTTCGACCATGACCTATAATGAATATCACCAAGTGCTCGAAGCAGGTGTTAAGGCTGAAGACCTTGTTGTGTTCAAATATGAAGATCAAGGTGTGGCAACTCTTGAAGACGGACTTTATGTTTCAGAAGATAAGCTGAAGGATCCAAAATTCGTTGAGACAATGGCGAAATTTGTTCATGCCTCAATGATGGGCTGGGCTGACATGGCCAAGGATCCTGCTGGTGCTGTAAAAATCGTGATGGAAAATGATGCGTCAGGTTCACAAACCGAAGCGCATCAGACAACGATGGTTGACGAAGTGAACAAGCTGGTTGATGGCTCTGATGGCACACTCGACACCGCCGCTGCTGACCGCACCGTGGCCACACTTCTTTCGGGTGGTTCTGACCCCGTCATCACCAAAAAGCCAGAAGGCGCTTGGACTGACGTGGTGACCAAAGCTGCGATGATGATGAAGTA
>JAYTSN010000053.1:0-6545 GCA_043745625.1 Aestuariivirga sp.
CTTTGACTGGCGATAGTCTCAGGATTAATGCCGCAGAGAGCTGTTAGTTTGAGGGACTGCGCGCAGGCCCTCCAATGCATTCCAAACCGGGTAAGCCGCAAGATCAATCCCACGCCGATCACCGAACCGAGGCCAACTAAAATTGCCATAAATGTAATGCCCGAAAGTTTGACCACATATTGCCCATGCATTTCAAAAATCGATTGCCCTGAAAACAACGGCGGAATCCAAATGTCACGCCCCGCAGTTTGTATGCGCATGACTTCTTCAATAAAAATGGAAAGGCCAATCGACGCAATCATAAATGCCAAAGGATACTGCAGCAATTTTTTGCCCATAAATATCTTTGCGATCACAGCACCCAACGCGCCACCGCATGCAATGGCGGCCGCGAGAGACCAAAGACCTGCGGATAGATCACTGTCACCATTTATCTGTGATGAAAAACAAATATAAATGGCCGCGAAACTGCCAAACATGGCAAGATCACCAAACGATAAAAATATCTGCCGCGTAATCGCCTGAATCATTGCAAAGGCAACGGCGAGCGGCAAATAAAAGCTCAGAAGTTGAAACGTATTGATAAATTGCTGAATCCAGAATTCAAACATTATAGCGCGTTCAGACCTTTACCGTATTTTGGAATGCCAATCGTTTGCCTTGCGCTATGATTGCGCACGCGACACCGCTTTGCAATCACTTGCAGAGTTGACACATGCGCTGGGTTTTGGAGCCGAAATTATCCGCAGATTGCCTGTAGGTTGAACGCCAGATGAACGACCCATTCAGGCCTAGTTCTATCTGACTTTGGCATAAATGTTTTCAAGTTCAACGCATACCCGCAACCGGGAGTGAGAAATGAAAACCTTTACGAGTGTCACGATCCTAACCGCCTTATTTCTGTCCGCCGGCGCATTTGCGGGCAACTCACTTCCATTCGGCACAAAAAAGAACAACGTAACCATAGTTTATAAAAACCAGACCAGCCCAACGACCGCTGAAATAACCAATCGTATGTGCAAATTGAATTTCTGCCGCGAGGCATAACCCGAAATTCGCCCGGACGGGGGCGAATGCAGTGGGTGCGACAGGGCCAAGAATAACGCCCCCTTTCAAGGTCAGGTCGCACCCCTGCTTAATTCAAATATCAAACGCCTCAATTTGCGCGAATGCCGTACGCAGCGCTTTCGACCATTCGCTTGAAAGCATTTTGAAATAAGGATCTTCGGGGCCGATCCGCTTATTGTGTTCAAATTTTAGTGTGCCAGTTTCATAGGTCAGCATATCTATCGGCAGGCCCACACTTAAATTTGAGCGCAATGTGGAATCAAACGACAGCAAAATCATTTTAGCTGCATCTCCAAGTTTCATATCGTTGCGGGCTACACGGTCAAGAATGGGTTTGCCGTATTTATGTTCGCCAATCTGAAAGAACGGTGTATCAGCGCTGGCCTCAATGAAATTGCCCTCAGTATAAATTTGAAAAAGCCGTGGTGGCTGTTTGCCAATCTGACCACCAAAGATAAAACTCGCAGAAAACGCATCACCTGTTGCTCCCAGTTCCTCGCCATCAATCTTGCGCACTTCGCGAATGGCGCGGCCTACGATGCGCGCCGCCTGAAACATGGTTTTGGCCGCAAATAAATTATCCGGGTCTTTGGCATTGCCCGTTGGCTTGGCATGCTCAATGAGCAAACTCACAACAGCTTGAGTGACGGCAAGATTACCAGCGGTAAGTATTGTAAAAACGCTGTGACCCCTATTCTCCAGACAATGCAACTTTTTGAATTTGCCAACACTATCCATACCAGCATTGGTGCGGGTGTCAGCAGCCATGACAAGGCCCTCATCCAACAACATTCCCACGCAATAAGTCATAGCAGTCTCCCAGAATCAATTTTCCTACTGTTGGTCGATCTCGACACGCACTTCAACCGTCATGGTTTCATGTGCCCCGCCCCGTCTTGAACCGCGAATTGGTGTGACGGCTGCAGCATCTATGCCAGCCGCCACGCGCACGTAGTAATCAGTTGGGCAAATGCCATTTGCCGCATCAAAACCAACCCAACCCAAATCTGGTACAAAGGCCTCGGCCCAAGCATGAGAGGCGCTGGAGGATGCGCCGACGCCTGTAACTAAATAACCGGTGACATAACGAGACGGAATGCCCAAAGCCCGCGCTACACCCAAAAAAATATGGGTGTGATCTTGGCAAACGCCGCGCCCACGCAGATATGCTTCAGCAGCGGTTGTACTGGCATCAGTTGCACCAATTGCAAATTCGACTTGTGTGTTAATGGCCCCCATCAACGCATGCAGTTGCTCCAAACCTTGAAGCCTTGAAAGCGAAGTTTGAACATTGTCTTGAATTTGTAAACTTGGCCTGGTGGCTTCGGTTTGCCGTAGGAAAACCGAATTAGGTGCAACACACATAACACCATTCACCAACCCGCCTGCATTTTCGCAATCAACCAAACCTTCAGCAACCACATCTATACGACCTTGGTTGTTACTGCAGGTGACGAGGTAAACAATATTTCCAAAGCCATCAACGTAACTCAGGGCATTTTCAATACCCGGCGTGGTGATGGCCCATTGCACAACTTTCTGCGAGGCAAAAGAAAGCGGCGTGAGATGCAGGCGTTGAACAGAATAATCCAGCACTGAATCATATTCGAAATGGGTGACGTGGCGAACAGCGAGGCGCATGGGAACTCAGGGAAAATTATAAGCTTTAGAAATGCTTTGCGAAAGCGCGTTATTCGCATTCATGAAGTCTTGTAAAAATTCGTGCAAGCCATCTTGAAATATCTGCTCCATTTTTCCGCCTTTCAAGCGCGCTTGCGTCTGAGCGGCAAGCGCATGGCAATCATAACGCTGACCATAAAGCTGGCCCAAACCATCCAGCGCTAAGTTAATCCAATTATAAGTGAATAACAATGAGCGTGGCATTTCTTCCTGCAAAATCAAAAACTCTGAAACAAGCCAAGGCTTATAGCAGCTGTCCTTATAGAACCAACGATAGGCCCGGTGAGCAGAAACTGAACGCAACACTTGGGCCCATTGTTGAGAATCAATTTCGCTGCCCACATCACTGGCGCGTGGTAATAGAATGAAATATTTTACATCGAGTATGCGAGCTGTATTATCGGCACGCTCAATGAAGTTGCCAAGCTGGCTGAAATAATAAGGATCAGTGCGCAACATTGTGCCGAGCAAAGCGCCCCGAAACGCCATGGCCTTTTGTTTCACCCATTCCAGAAAACTCGGCAATCGGTCTGACGTGATTGTTTCAGGGATGATCAATGCCAATTCATTCCAAGTCGAATTTAAACTTTCCCACACATCGCGGGTGAGCGCTGTGCGCACCGCACGGGCATTATTACGCGCAGCTTTGAGGCAAGATTTGACGCTGGTCGGATTATCCTCATCAAACAGCAAAAAGCTAATCACGCGTGTGCCATGTATATCATCGTATTTTGCAGTATAGCTTTCAGCACAAGCCGCGCTGGTGAGTGTTGAACGCCATTCGTCACGGTGACCTTCAACAGCGCCGGGCATCAGCGAAATACGGTAACCGACCTCTAAAAGCCGTGCCATATTTTCGGCGCGCTCAACATAACGCGACATCCAAAACAGTGATGAGGCTGTGCGTCCGAGCATATCAGTCCTCCAAAACCCAAGTGTCTTTGGTGCCGCCGCCTTGGCTCGAATTGACCACAAGTGATCCTTCTTGCAAAGCCACGCGCGTGAGGCCGCCTGGCGTTACGCGTATTTTGTCTCCGAACAGAACAAATGGCCGCAAATCCACATGGCGCGGGGCCACACCTGACTCAACAAAAGTTGGAACAGCAGAAAGCGCCAGCGTGGGCTGCGCAATATAATTTGAAGGCCTTGCGAGAAGTTTGGCTCGAAATTCTTCAACTTCTGCTTTGCTGGAAGTTGGGCCGACCAACATACCATAACCACCCGAGCCGTGAACTTCCTTCACCACCAATTCTGCCAAATGTTCACTCACATATGAAAGTTCAGAGGGGTTTGAACACCGCCATGTCGGAACGTTCTTCAATAGCGGTTTTTCGCCCGTGTAGAACTCGATAATTTCGGGCATGTAAGTGTATATGGATTTATCATCTGCAACGCCTGTGCCCGGCGCGTTCACGAGAGTTACGCGCCCTGCCCTGTAGACATCAAATATACCAGGCACACCTAAATTCGAATCGGGCCTAAACGCAAGCGGATCAAGGTAAGCATCATCAATGCGCCGGTAAACAACATCAACACGTTTTGGTGATTGCGTTGTGCGCATGTAAAGCCAACCATCTGACACAAAAAGATCAGAACCTTCACAAAGCTCAACGCCCATTTCATCAGCCAAAAATGCGTGTTCGAAGAAAGCCGAATTGTGAATACCAGGAGTGAGCACGACAATAACGGGCTCAGAACCAGCCGAAGCAGGTGCAACGCTTTCTAAAGTTTTGTGCAGCACGGAAGGATAATTCTCGACAGGCGCTATGCGGTGCTGTGAAAATAACTCTGGAAACAAATGCATCATCGCTTCGCGGTCTTCGAGCATGTATGATACGCCAGATGGTGTGCGGCAGTTATCCTCGAGAACATAAAAATCATTTTCGGCAACGCGCACAATATCAATTCCCATAACATGTGCATAAATGCCCTTGGTCGGGTTAACTCCAACCATCTCCGGCACAAACGCATCATTCTGAATGATAACATCAGTTGGAATGCGCCCTGCGCGTAAAATTTCCTGGCGGTGATAAAGATCATGCAAAAACGCATTCATCGCGCGCACACGCTGCTCAATACCCGATGAAAGCCTGCGCCATTCTTGGGCTGCAAAGACACGTGGAACGATGTCGAAAGGAATAATACGTTCGGACGCTTTGTTATCGCCATAAACTGCAAAAGTAATGCCCTGACGGCGAAACCGCGCTTCGCATTCGCGCAAAGCCCGCTCAATGTCAGAAGGCCCCAAACTTTTCAGCCAAGTTTCGACCTTACTATAAGGTTTCCGAACTTTCCCGTCGCCGAGAAACATCTCATTAAAGGCCATAACAACGAACGCCCCGTTTTGTTGCATTGCAGTATGAGCGCAAATTTAGAGGGAGCGCAAGTAGGGCGCGATCATTAGTAGAAAGTGTAAAGTCGGGAAAAACGATTAGGTGACTGCCGCGGATTTTGGATCATCTAAACTTCCCCTCACCTATCAAGCCGCCCGTGGCTTAATCGCATCCAGTTTCTTACCCAACACGCGCCTCTCTTTCCGGATGTCATGTTCCATTTGCAGGCGCAAAAAGAAGCCTGCCGACATTCTGAAATAGCGCGTCAGGCGCAAATCTGTATCGGTGGTCACTGAGCGTTTTCCTAAAACAATTTTAATAATTTGTAGTTGGAGGTTGTTAGTCAGTTTTTGAACTAAAGAACACAATCCCTCTACTACGTGATCCTGTCGAAAGTCTGTTCCGATAGCTGCTTGCGAAAAAGAGAAGAACCGACTACCTAAAATGAAATTGCATTTCAATTGGAGATAAAACGAAAATGAGCTCGGAGTTTTGGGCTGCAATTGTTGGCGCTGTTGTTGGCGGTTTGATTAGTCTTGGCATACAAATGATAGCACTTTCGGCCACGAAAAAAGAACGCGAGCTTGAACGCAAAAATATCAGCGCATCTCAGGGACGCTCTCTTCTCTTTAAAGTAATGCGCATACATTCCGACCTTGACGGGCTGTTCCACCACATTGAAGACTCTTTTTCAGCAGCTAGACCGGAAGTTCATCATGAGCCTTTCACGTTTGTTCTGCCGCTCGCTAACTTTCCCGAATATGTTCATTTTAATGAATCAGAAATATCATTAGTAATGACTTTCAAAAACGACAATTTATTGAATTCATTGATGTCGCTGGATGTTATTCATAACAGCTTGATTGAGACTTTTAGAACTTATAATGCAATGCGGAGCGAACTAACTCGAAACATGCCTGCGGAGATGTCGGGAAATGTTGGGACAACAACGCTCACTAGAGAAGCTATGCTGGCTTTGCGACCGAAAATGGTTGAGGCAAACATGCTTCTCACTTCAATTAGGGCCAGAGCAAAGCTTGACTACGATGAATCTCAATCAACGCTGATTGTGCTCCACAGAGCTCTCGCCAAACACCTCAGCTTTACTGGAAAACTGGATTTCACAATCAAACTTTAATTGTTGAAATAATGTCATAACAGATGAGCAGTTATAGTTTTAATTGACAACAGCTATACATCCGATCAATTCTTCACTATGAACCGCACCGGGATTGCCGGAGGCTCCAATTCTTGAGAAGAAGGAGCCATCATGGACAATACAACAACCCCAAAGAAACGCCCCAACTATGCGCCTGAGGTTCGCCAACGTACGGTTCGCATGGTGCTTGACCACCAAGGTGATTAGCCGTCACGCTGGGCAGCGATAGATTCCGTTGCCAAGAAGATCGGTTGTGCGCCGCAATCACTTCATGAGTGGGTGAGAAAGACCGAGGTGGACAGCGG
>JAYTSN010000054.1:0-17376 GCA_043745625.1 Aestuariivirga sp.
TGAGTTTCCTTTTAGCAAAAAATCGATTGAAGGGTTATGATAATACGGTTCACATTGGGATCAGACACGCGGTAAAACAGAGTTTGGCCTTCGCGCCGGAAATCAACTATTTCTTCTTCGCGCATACGGGCTAAGTGCTGTGACAAAGCCGATTGGCTGAGGCCCACTGCTTCCGCCATCGGGATGACACTCATTTCGCCTAGTTCCATTAGCTTGCAAAGGATCATCAAACGTTTTTCATTGCCGAGCGATTTCATGATGCGCGCTGCTTTGGAGGCCTGAACCTCAAAATCGGCGAGTGATAATTTAAGTTTGGGCAATTTTTGGATTCCATAAATTAGTGTTTGCTAAATTAGACAAATCTAATATATAGTCAAGTCAATTCTGCAGTGGAGAGTATTATGGCTGATCTACCCTTGATTCATTCGTTCTTTGATGAGCCTACAAACACGGTGAGCTATCTGGTGGCCGACCCTATCACAAAGCAGGCCGTGGTGATTGATCCGGTGCTGAGCTATGATCATAAATCGGGAGAGGCATCGGTTGCTTCGGCTGATGCTATTTTGCTCAAGGCTGAGGAAGAAAAATTTACTATAGCGATGGTTCTTGAAACCCATGTGCATGCCGATCATCTTTCGGGCGCCCCTTACATTAAGCTCAAGACAGGTGCGAAGGTGGCGATTGGTGAGCACATCAAAGATGTGCAACAAATCTTTCGCCCGATCTTTAATGCGATTGATGTTTCGGGCGAAGGCAGCGAATTTGACGTTCTCTTCAAAGATGGTGATCATTTCAAGATCGGCAATCTTGATGTCGAAGTGATTGCCACACCGGGTCACACGCCCGCTTGTATTTCCTATAAAATGAGTGACGCCGTATTTGTTGGCGATACGCTGTTTATGCCAGATTATGGTACGGCACGCGCGGATTTTCCAGGCGGTGATGCAAGGCAACTCTACCAGTCCATTCACCGCCTACTGTCATTGCCGCCTGAGACACGGCTCTTTATGTGTCATGATTATTTGCCAAACAATGGTCGTGATCGATTTCTTTGGGAAAGCACGGTCGCTGAAGAACGCGCCGCAAATGTGCATGTGCACGCAGGCGTTTCGGAGGATGAATATGTTGCCATGCGACAAGCGCGGGATAAAACTCTTTCCGTACCCACATTGTTGTTGCCGTCAATTCAAGTGAACATGCGCGCTGGAAAGTTCCCGCCAGCCGATAGTAATGGCGTACAGTATATCAAAGTGCCTGTGAAATTGCTGACACGGCCTCTATAACTTAATTTTTTCACACAGATTTTAGTTTTGCGCTAGAACGGTTTCCTTAAATGGAGACCGATATGAATTTTGCATCTGATAATGTTTACGGTGTTGACCCCCGCATTATGCAGGCCATGGTGGATGCTAATTCTGGGACTGATGTTTCCTATTGTCATGATGACGGATCGATGGCGGTTGAAGCTCGGCTCAGCCAGATTTTTGAAAAAGAGGTAAAGGCCTTTTTGGTCGTGAATGGTACGGGTGCAAATAGCTTAGCACTTTCCGCCATGTGTCCGCCATTTGGTGGGGTGCTGTGCCATGAGAGCGCACACATTAACACTGATGAATGCAATGCGCCGGAACTTTTTACGGGTGGCGCAAAGCTGATCACACTTTCTGGTGACGATGCAAAAATTACACCAAACGCAATCACAGAAAGGTTAAAACAGTTTGTGCACGGAGAGCATGGTGCCAAGGTTTCGGCTCTGTCGATCACCAATGCTACGGAACTTGGCACAGTCTATACACCTGCAGAAATCAAGGCTCTCGCCAATATTGTTAAGCCACAAGGCATGAAGATTCATATGGATGGCGCGCGATTTGCCAATGCTTTGGTCGGTCTGGGTTGCACGCCTGCTGAAATGACGTGGAAGGCTGGGGTCGATGTGCTTTCATTTGGAGGCACCAAGAATGGCGGCATGTTGCTGGAGGCTGTGGTGTTTTATGATACGTCGCTGGCTGAGGATTTTTTGTATCGGCGCAAGCGGGCAGGGCAGTTAATATCCAAGAGCCGTTTTATCTCCGCGCAGATGAATGCTTATTTGCGCGATGACGTTTGGCTGGAAAACGCGCGCCGCGCAAATGGATTGGCGCAAACGTTGGCACAAGGCCTGCAACAATCAAATCGCATCACGCTTTCAAACCTTGTGCAAGCCAATGAAGTTTTCGCATTCATGCCGCGGATTACATTTGAAAAAACCCAAGAGCAGGGTGCTCATTATTACGAGTGGCCCATAGCCGGAACGCCTGACGATGAGGTGCACTGCCGTTTTGTTTTGTCGTTTGCAACGCCGAAAGAAGATGTTGATCGCTTTGTTAAATTGGTCAAAGCGATTTAGAACTTTGCGCAATCATTCGAATTCAACTATTCCCCCAAATTAGCCCTTCCCCCAGCAATTGATTACGAAACCGTGATCGCAACCCCACCTTTGAGTTGACGCGTATGTGATTTCGAGTTGAATTTGCAATCTGCCATAAAGTGGTTGTTCCCAATTTAATGGAGGTTCCAAAATGAATATCGCTAAACGTAATGCACTTCTTCTCATCGCTGGCGCAGTGACAGCCACTCTTGCTGGCATGCCAGCTGCCGAAGCTGCTTCGAAAGAAAAATGCTTTGGTGTAGCTCTTGCTGGCCAAAATAACTGCGCAGCTGGTGCAGGCACATCATGTGCGGGCACTTCAACCAAGGATTACCAAGGCAATTCCTGGAAATATGTTCCAGCTGGCACATGCAAGACAATCAAGACACCAAAGGGCCATGGCTCGTTAACTGCTATCTAATCAATCTGGTTAAAACAGTTTGGTCAGAGCGCAACTCCAAATGCCTCTGGCCAATTTTTATAACGAAGGTTTTTCATGTCGCGCCCCAATAAAATTCCAGCTCGAAGCGGCATTGGCCTGAAGGGCGAACACTACAAGTCAATTCTTGAAACCAATCCTGATCTTGGTTTTTTTGAAATTCATGCCGAGAACTATATGGGTGATGGCGGCTTGCCTCATGCCACTCTCAATACCATTCGTGAAACTTATCCACTTTCATTGCACGGCGTTGGCCTTTCCATTGGCGGGGCAAAGCCACTTGACCTCGAACATCTGGGGCGTTTGAAAGCGCTGAATGAACGCTATGAGCCGGGTCTGTTTTCTGAACACCTTGCGTGGTCCACGCATGATGTTGGCTATCTGAGTGATCTTCTGCCGTTGCCTTACACATCTGAAACATTGGCCAGGGTGTGCGAGCATATTGATGAAACGCAAAGTTTTGTGGGGCGCCAAATGCTGCTTGAAAACCCATCAAGTTATTTGATCTTTGCTGAAAGTACGATGGATGAAGCGGAATTCATTTCTGAGATTGTGAAGCGCACTGGTTGTGGCCTGCTTCTTGATATCAACAATGTCTATATTTCTGCGCATAATATTAAAATCAGCGCACATGCCTACCTTGCTGCATATCCATTAAAGCACGTGCAAGAAATTCACTTGGCTGGCCACACCGAAACCAAGGATGATGCTGGCCAATCTGTGATTATTGATGATCATGCAAGTCCTGTTGTGACAGGTGTGTGGGATCTTTTTGCCTACACCATCGGACAAACAGGCCCGCTGCCGATTCTTATTGAGCGCGATGACAATGTACCAGCGCTCAGAGAGCTCGTTGATGAAGCGCATTTTGCCAATGCTATTATGCAACACCAATTGGCCGGAGCGGCTTAATGCGCGAAGCGGAATTTGCCAGTGCTATTGGTGTGCTTGACCTGGCGGTCTCCCATCCGCGCTTTGGCATTTACCGCAACAATGTTGCTTCCGCGCTGACCAATTCACTGCGTGTGCGTTATCCCGTCGTTGAGCAATTGGTGGGCCGTGAATTTTTTGCTGTGATGTGCCGTGATTTTATCGCTGGTCATAAACCAAACTCTGCGATGTTGATTGCTTTTGGTGAGAACTTTGCCGAATTTATTTCAGCCTTTGAACCAGCCGAGCCCGTTCCCTATCTTGCCGATGTTGCCAAATTGGAATCTGCTTGGTGGGTTGCATATCATGCTGCGGACGCCGCGCCATTGAACAAAGATGCGCTCGCCGCTTTGGCCCCCGGAGCTTGGGGCAAAACGCATCTTCGCTTTCTGCCTTCCGTAAAAATTGTGAGCTTTGGTTTCTCCGCCGTTTCAATCTGGCAGGCGCATCACAATGATGGGGTCAGCATGCCTGAACTGGTGGATGAGCCCGAATATGTTTTGATCCACCGTGAGGCAACGCAGGTGTTGGTTCATTCGCTAACCCAAGACATGCACCTGTTTCTTGACGTCATGGCACAAGGTGGAACGCTTCTCGATGCCTATGAAATTGCAAGCAATAATAATCAGGAATTTGACGTTATCGCAGCCGTGCAACAATTTTTTCACTTTAACATCATTGCGGAACTCTATTGATGAACAAACTTATCTTTTCGATAATTCGCTTGTTTGAAATGATCCCGCATTGGTTTCATGCTCTGCTTGCTCGGGTGGCCATTGCACTCGTGTTCTGGAACTCAGGCCGCACCAAAGTTCCAGATTGGAATTTCTTTGCGGTGAATGAAACCACGCTGCAATTGTTCACCGAAGACTACAAAGTGCCGTTGCTTTCACCGATAGTTGCCGCTTTTATGGCGCAAACAGCTGAACATGTGTTTCCCATTCTGCTGATCATCGGTCTGGCTTCGCGCTTTTCCGCACTCGCACTGTTGGGCATGACGCTGGTCATCGAAATTTTCGTTTATCCTAACGCATATGTCGCGCACGGAACTTGGGCCGCAATCTTGATTTTCATCATGAAATACGGCCCGGGAATGGTTTCGTTGGACTATGTGATAGGCAAGAGATGATGATCTCGCTTTAAAGATCACCCACCACGCATTTCTTCGCCAGCGCCTTATATTGTTTCTCCGTGAACAAAATCGGATTGCCACCTGCTGATGGATCTTTGATTGCCATAGCTGCCACTTCGTCCAAACGCGTTACATCAATGCCGATATCTTTCAACGCATTCGGAATTCCGATTTCTTTGCGCAGGGCCAAAACCCATTTCATAAAGCCATCAAAACCGCCTTTGATTTCCAGATAGGCAGCAGCGCGGGCGATATCCTTTTCGATCTTCTTGCGATTGGCTTTGAGGACATATGGCATGATGATGCCATTGAGCATGCCGTGGTGGGCGTCATACAAACCGCCAAATGGATGAGACAACGCATGGATTGCGCCGAGGCCGCGTTGGAACGCCGTGGCCCCCATTGATGAAGCAACCAACATATTGCCACGCGCGTCCATATCATTTGGTTTCTTCACAGCCTTGGCTAAGTTTTCTTTCACCAACAGCATGCCTTCAAGGCCAACACCTTTGGCAAGCGGGTTATAGAAGGGAGCGCAATAGGCTTCGATGCAATGCGCCAGTGCGTCCATGCCCGTGGCAGCGGTGAGTTTTGCTGGTAATCCAACGGTAAGCTCAGGATCAAGGATAACGATCTTTGGCATAATAGCTGGATGAAAAATGATTTTCTTTTCGTGTGTTGTGGGGTGCGTTACAACACCAGCACGACCCACTTCAGAGCCTGTGCCTGCAGTCGTCGGCACCGCGATAATCGGCGAGATGCTCTTGGCGTCGGCACGTGTCCACCAATCATCAACATCTTCCAAATCAAACACGGAAATTGATTGGCCGTGCATCAGCGCAATCATCTTGCCGATATCAAGGCCAGAGCCGCCGCCAAAAGCAATCACGCCGTCATGCATGCCGGCTTTGTAAGCTTTCACGCCCGCAATAATGTTGGCTTCAACAGGGTTAGGGCGCACTTCAGAGAACATTTGAATGGCGAGGCCAGCACTTTTCACATCAGCGACGATCTGTTGCACCATCGGCATATTGGCAAGGCCGGAATCAGTTACAAACAGCGGGCGTTTTATGCCGACAGCTTTGCAATGGTCGGCCAGTTCCTTAATGCGGCCAGAACCGAATTTAATGGCGGTGGGGAAATTGATGTTACGATTGGGGATGGTCATTCAGGTTTCCTAACAAGCCAAAGTTTTAACATGGCCTTGGCGGCCATAAGCGAGAATGGCGCGGTCACTGGTGACAAGCCAGAGATTTTCTCTTCGCGCGGTTTCAATAAGAATTCTATCGAATGGATCTTTATGAACTGGTCCTGGTAAAAAAGATGACGCTACTAAGTATTCCGGTTCCATGCTGCAGAGTTTGGCTGACGTAACCTCGATGAATTGTAGAAAGAAATTGAGAGGGTCTGTAGCTAAAGCAAGTCTTCGATGTGAGACACTTCGACCAAGTTCCCAAGAGGAAACAGGAGAAACAAACAGCATTCCTAGAGCGCCAGCATTTTCAATTTGCGCAGCAACTTCGGGCGATAAATGCTGATTTTCTGAACTAAAAATTATAGCACATGTATCCAAGAGTAAGCCTTGCTGAATCATTTAGAATCTAGGCCGCCAATGGTGCCGTCACCCCAATCCTCTGGCTCTGACCAAAAGGGCTCAGACGGGTTGAAATCCGCCGGAAGCGTTGCCATGCCTTTCATGCATCCAATAATGGACTTCCGAGGCTTGTCTTCGTGACTGGCTAACGCATTTGGCTGTTTCAGTTCCTTTACTTTTTTCAACGTTGTATTACCTGCTGCGAAGAGATCGGGGCGGAGTAGTGCTCGCGGGATTCCTGTAACCTGCTCAACCTCCGCAACGCGTTCAGCTGGCACACGATCCCATTGCGAAACAGCGCCAGGAGTAATTCCAAGAGCAATTGCCAAGCGCACAGAACGGCCGCGCTCTTGATCAAAGTATGTTTGCAATACATTCGCCATTCCCTAAATATACGATAACTAACTTTTTAAGTCAAGGTGAATATTTAGAACACTAGGACTCTGCGCAGTGTCAATAACGCTCAAACCCGCGCTTCAATTCCAAATCCGTAATACGGCGATCAAATTCATATTGTTCCCATTTTGCCGTATGCACGTAATGGTCAACGACATCATCGCCCATTGCGTCTCGCAGGAATTTGGATTTGTCCATTAACTCAGTCGCCTCGCGCAAGGTTTTTGGAATCTCACGCAGTTTTTGTGCAGTGGAATAAGCGTCGCCCGAAAACACAGGCTCCAACTTCATCTTCTTTTCGATGCCGTCCAAACCAGCGGCAATCAGTGCGGCAAACGCCAGATAAGGATTGAGATCAGCGCCGCCAACGCGGCATTCTACGCGGATGGCCTTTGTACCTGCGCCACACAAACGATAACCTGCAGTGCGATTATCGAAACTCCACACAGCCTTGGTGGGGGCAAATGTGCCGACCATGAAGCGCTTATAAGAGTTGATATAGGGTGCCAAGAAATAGGTGAGTTCAGACGCATGCGCCAATTGGCCAGCCAGATAATGTTCCATCATCGTCGACATGCCGTGGTTGCCGGCTTTGTCAAAGAAATGTGGTGTCTTGCCATCGGCCGACCAGAGGGACTGGTGGATGTGCGATGAATTGCCCGCCATGCCATAGTCCCATTTTGCCATGAAGGTGACGGCCTTGCCCAAGCCGTGAGCAATTTCTTTGGAGCCGTTCTTAATGATGGCGTGAGTATCGGCCATGGCCAGCGCTTCATCATAGCGGACGTTGATTTCTTCTTGGCCCGGGCCCCATTCGCCTTTGGAATTTTCAACTTGAATGCCAGCGCCAGCCAAGCCATTGCGCAATGCGCGCATATAAACTTCTTCTTTCGAGGTTTGCTGAACGCCATAATCCTCGATGAAATAGGTCGAGGTTTTCATGTTGCGATAGCCCTTGGTGTGGCAGGCTTCGTATGAATCATCGAATAAAAAGAATTCCAATTCCGAAGCCATATAGGCCTTCATCTTCATGGCTTGCACGCGCTTTAATTGCTTTTTCAAAATCGCGCGGGGAGAATGCGGAACATCTTCGTGGCTGTGATGATCAAGCACGTCACACAAAACCAGAGCCGTGCCGGGCATCCATGGTGTGCGGATCATGGTCGACATATCAGGCTTCATGACAAAATCGCCATAACCTTTTTCCCAAGACGTGGCTTTATAGCCGGGAACAGGTTCCATCTCGATATCAACGCCCAACAGATAGTTGCACGCATGGGTTTCTTCGTAACCGCCATCAACAAAAAACTGCGCATGGAAACGCTTGCCCGTCAAGCGGCCTTGCATGTCTGTGAAGGCCACGACCACGGTGTCGATGGTGCCCGCCTTCACTTCAGCTTTAAGTTCCTCAAGCGTCAGTTTACCGTTGCTCATTTTTTTTCTCCCTTGGTTGCTGCTTTCATCAGCGGCACGGATAGGCGTTGTGCCCATTGTTGTTGTCCGCGTTCTGTTTCGATAAGATCGTTCCTTATTTCAATCATCAAGTGATGCAAACCGCGCGGGGCCGCATGTAAATTCAATAGGTGCATAACGCCGTCTTTGGGGCCGTAAGGTTCGTTCAATTGCGCATTGATGCCCGGAAATGATTTCACCAATTGGTTGGCCAGCCATGCATCGCGGTCAAACAACAAACCCAACTCAACAGCGCGGTCTTTGCCTTTGTAATTTTTGGTAAATGAGTGAATGGAAACCGGAATGGTGTGTTGATCATTTGCGGCACGTGCATCCAGAACACTTGTGATCGCCGCATGAAATGGCCGCGCAATTTCTGTGGTGCGTGCCAATTTATGGGCAGCGGACAAATTCTTGTTTCCTGGAATTTCAAAAATCTCGCTCAATTGAGGAATAGCACTCGGCTGTTCTGGTGGGCGGTTGCAATCATAAGCTAATCTTGAATAGCGTTGCAAAATCAGCGGCGCATCAAGCAGTCGCGATAACATGCGGGCTGTGAAAACAGCACCAATATCATATGCAATGTGACGATTAAGATCGGCCTCAGTCAAACCCAGTGTGCCTAAATTACGCGGCAAGTGGTTTGAAGCATGTTCGCAAATTAATACGAAAGCCGACGCGCCCGTTTCATTGATCAGTTCAGCGGGGTGGGCCTCATCCGCTTCTAACAGTTTCGACATTTAGAATTTTCCTCGCTTGGCTATCTTCTCAGAAGCGCCGGCTTCTGCCAAGGGGCTGTGTTTTTGAGCTGTGCCGCAAGCGTCGCGTTAAGCGTCGTAAAAATCATGGCAAGCGTTTGGTGCGCGTCCAGTAATCGACTGGATTAAACGGATGGCAAAGCATTGGAAAATTTTGACTTCATCATTGTAGGCTCAGGCTCCGCAGGTTCGGTCATGGCTAAGCGTTTGTCAGAAGATTTAAAGAACTCAGTGCTGGTTCTCGAATTTGGCGGGACGGATCGCGGACCGCTGATTCAGATGCCATCTGCACTTTCATACCCCATGAGCATGAAGCTCTATAATTGGGGTTTTGAGTCAGAGCCGGAACCCCATCTCAACAACCGCAAACTTGTTACCCCGCGGGGCAAGGTGATGGGCGGATCATCTTCGATCAATGGCATGGTGTATGTGCGTGGCCACGCACGTGATTTTGATACGTGGCGTGATATGGGGGCAAGCGGCTGGAGCTATGCAGACGTTTTGCCCTATTTCAAGCGCATGGAAAATGCTGAAGGCGGCGAGAAGGGGTGGCGCGGAACTGAAGGCCCGATGTTTGTAAAACGCGGGCGCATGAAGAACCCGCTTTACCAAGCTTTCATTGATGCAGGCGTGCAAGCGGGTTATCCGCATAGCGTGGACTATAACGGCCAGCAACAAGAAGGCTTTTCAGCATTTGAAATGACAGTGCATGATGGTCTGCGTTGGTCGGCCGCCAATGCCTATCTCAAGCCCGCATTGAAAAACGGCAAGGTCAAATTGCAAACCAATGCCCGCGTGCGGCGCATTTTACTTGAAGGCAAAAAAGCCGTCGGTGTTGAATATGAGCTTGGAGGCAAGATCATCAAGGCAATGGCTAACCGTGAAGTTATCATCGCCGCCTCCACCATCAATTCGCCAGCCTTGTTGCAGCTTTCAGGTATCGGCCCCGGCAGAGTTTTGGCGGAGGCGGGTGTTCCTCAAGTTCACGAGCTCGCTGGTGTGGGCGAAAATCTTCATGATCATTTGGAAGTTTATTTTCAGCTGCGGTGCCTGACTCCGGTCTCGCTTAACCGTGATCTCGGCCTGTTCTCAAAAGCTATGATCGGTGCGCAATGGTTGCTGTTTGGCACAGGCCTTGGTGCAACCAATCATTTTGAATCCTGTGCCTTCATTCGCTCAAAAGCCGGCATCGAGTATCCTGATATTCAATATCATTTCCTGCCCGCCGCCATGCGCTATGACGGGAAAGCCGCATTTGATGGTGATGGATTTCAGGTGCACACTGGCCCGATGCGCACCAAGTCGCGTGGATTCGTCCGTATACGGAATAATGATCCCGCAGTTGCCCCTAAAATCCTGTTCAACTATATGAGTCACGCAGACGACTGCGAAGAATTTCGCGCCTGCATCCGCTTAACCCGTGAGATTTTCAAACAGGACGCGATGAAGCCATACGCTGGTGAAGAAATTCAGCCGGGTGCTGCTTGCGTCACCGACGATCAAATTGATGCCTTCATCCGTGAACACGGCGAAAGCGCTTATCACCCCTGCGGCACGTCGAAAATGGGATCTGTGAAAGATAAGCTGGCAGTTGTCGATCCCGAATGCCGCGTCATCGGCATGGAGCGCTTGCGCGTGGTGGACTCCAGCATCATGCCGCAAGTGACCAACGGCAATCTCAATGCACCGACATTGATGATCGGCGAAAAAGCCTCAGACCACATCCTGGGAAAGCCAATGCTGCCGCCGTCAAATCAAGAGCCTTGGATTAACCCGGAGTGGAGAACGCGGCAGAGGTAGCGGCTAACTATGCAGTCATGATCGGCCAGTCAATCGGCCAATTTTGTATACATTGATATAAATATCCTTTATAATCAAGTATAATATGTAATTTAAGATCGGCCAAAATGATGTTGGAAACTGTTGACCGGATCGAACCTGCACGTCTTGAAGAAGTTCCTGAAGCTATTTCTGACCTCGTTGCCGAGATTGCCACAATTTCGGCCAAACTTGAGAATGCGCTCCACCCGCAAACGGCCGCTGGGCTCGCTCAGATGGTTCGCATTATGAATACCTATTACAGCAATTTAATTGAAGGGCATCGCACGAGGCCTCGCGATATTGAACAGGCGCTTCGTTTAGGTTCATCCAACATTAAAGACATTCCGGAGACATCGCAGATTGAAACTGCTGTTGCGGGCAGTATGGACCATCAACCGAGCAAGCGCAGCTTATTGATTGAAGCTGTTGCTCATGTCAAAGTGCAGGCCGAAATTGATCGCCTTCATGCAACTGGCCAGTTGCCGGAACCAGCTTCACAAGATTTCATATGTTGGTTGCATAATGAATTCTATCGCGGCGCAGATGTGGAGATGCTGCGCATTCGAGGCGTCAATTCGGAGATCACTATGGAGCCCGGATATTGGCGCTCTCGACCAGAACACGATAATGTTGTGGGGTTGCATCAGCCACCTTCAAGCGAACGCGTTGCAGATTTTATGATGCATTTTGCTAAGCGCTACAAATTTGAAAATCTTGGCAAAGCGGCCCGCATCATTGCAATTCCCGCTGCTCACCACCGGTTCAATTATATTCATCCTTTCCCTGATGGCAATGGTCGAGTGAGCCGTTTGATGAGTCATGCCATGGCCCATGCGGCTGGAATTGGAGCTCACGGCCTCTGGTCAATATCGCGCGGTCTAGCGCGAGGTTTAGAAAGCCGCACGGACTATAAGCGATATATGAGCCATGCCGATACGCCGAGGCAAGGTGACCTAGATGGCAGGAGTAATCTTTCGCATCGTGCGTTGATTGATTTCACCCTCTGGTTTTTGCGTTTATGTGTAGATCAACTGGGTTTTATGTCGAGTCTATTTGAACTCAATACTTTGGCACTTCGGCTGGCCAACTATGTTGAACGCAGCGAGAATCTAAAACCCGAAGCTGCGCCTCTCTTGCAAGAGGCGCTTATTCGTGGAACGTTCGAACGCGGGGATATTTCACGTATAACGGGCCTGCCGGAAAGAACAGCGCGCCGCCTGCTGAACGATGTCATAGCTGAAGGCCTGCTTGTTTCTGATACGCCAAAAGGTTCACTCTCGCTTAGATTTCCATTGAAGACACAGGATATTTTGTTTCCACGCCTTTTCGAAGTTTCCTGATTTAAATCAAGCGCGGGCTTTGTCTCGGGTGGCTCTCCACCCCGAAAAAATACTTTACGATGTCAAACAGCGGGGTGGGTTTATCTGTTTCTGGCGTCCCAGAAACGGCGTGGCCCACCGTTCGGCTTCCTCGCCATCAGGCCTCGGTGCAACCAATCATTTTGAATCCTGTGCCTTCATTCGCTCAAAAGCTGGCATCGAGTATCCTGATATTCAATATCATTTCCTGCCCGCCGCCATGCGCTATGATGGGAAAGCCAATGCTGCCGCCGTCAAATCAAGAGCCTTGGATTAAACCGGAGTGGAGAACGCGGCAGAGGTAGGGTTAATAGGTTCAAGATATATTCAATTCATATTCAATTCATATTCAATGTTGAATGTGATGAGAACCTATGTATGTTGTATTCAATTCATATACAGGACTGAATATATAATGCCAAATAAATTGGAAATAACCTATAAGTTACAAAACCTTGAAAATTTCCAATTTCCTGAGAAGCATGAAGATATAGTTGCTTTGGTGACTTCAACAGAAGTTCAAAAAGCTATATTCCAAGCTCAGGAGCGCTATCTGCCTTGGCTCGAGTTTAGAGAAAAAAGCTGGGTTCCCGGGAATAAAGAACATGTATGGGCTCTGATGCGTATTCAGCGGCAGGCAAACAACAGAGATACGCCAATTCTCGATAAAACTGGCATGTACTATAAGTTCAACCCAAACTCATACTCGCAATTTCTTCACGAAGTTGACCTGGAACTCGGAGGTGCAATGATTGGCATTTCCGATTTCAGCGAGGGCGATAAGCGTCAAATCATTCGCCGCAATCTCATTGAAGAGTCGATTTCCTCTTCTAAACTTGAAGGCGCAAACACATCACGTGATGCCGCACGGCGTATGCTAACCGAAGGGCGTAAGCCGAAAGACAAAGATGAGCGGATGATTGCAAATAATCATGCCGTAATGAAAAGAATTGAAGAAGAAACAAAATCAGAGCCGCTTTCAATTGAGTTGCTAAAGGATTTACACAAGCTTGTTACTCAAGGCACTCTCTCTGATCCAAGCCATGAAGGGGCATTTCGCCAAACATTTGATGCAAAAGGGCAACGGCTAAAAATTTTACCGTGGGATGAGACCACTGTCGTTTATGTTGCTCCAGATCGTGAATTTGTTGATGCACAACTCAACGAACTTATAAAATTTGCCAACGATAAAGACGGCTCTGGTTTTATCCACCCCTTGTTCAAAGCCATAATGTTGCATTTCTGGATAGGCCTGTTACATCCATTTGAAGATGGCAACGGTCGATTAGCCAGAATATTGTTTTATTGGTATATGCTCAGAAAGGGCTATTGGGCATTTTCATACTTATCCTTGTCAGAAAAAATTCTGAAATCACCAAAACAATATGCAATGGCCTACATTTATTCTGAACAAGATGGGTTCGATCTCAACTACTTTATTCATTATAACATTAGCAAATTGAAGCTTGCACGGGATGATTTGCAAAAATACCTCAAAGAAAAAATAGATGAAAATAGACAAGCGCTAAAAATAATTCAAAGTGGACATAATTTTAACAAACGACAACTCAAACTATTGCAATATTTATCGAAGGATGAACAAAGAAATACAACCTTCAGCTCCTATCAAAATATCAATATAGATGTTGGTTCGGTAACTGTTGCAAGCGATCTCAAGAAGTTAGTGGAAGGCGAATTCTTAACAAAACACAAGATGGGAAGAAACGTTTATTATTATCCAACGCCAAAAGTGCGTACACTTTTTAAATAGAGAATTTACTCCCCTCAAAAATACTTTACGATGTCAAACAGCGGGGTGGGCCTTGTGTTTCTGGCGTCCCAGAAACGGCGTGGCTCACCGTTCGGCTTCCTCGCAATCAGGCCTTGATCAGAGGCCTGATGGCTTTGAAGCCGAATGTCCAATATAGGAAAATAATATCCATTTGTCAAGAAAAAAAAGAAATAAAATACAATTATTCCTCATGTTATTGTTTTAAATCTTGAATTCCTCCTTCTTTACCCTTTTGCCTCTTCTAAAAATATTTCCCGCAACTTCCGCACCACTGGCCCTGGTTGCCCGCCGCCTATTCTGTGGCCGTCGATTTCTGTGATGGGCATTACGAATTGTGAGGCGCTCGAAAGGAACGCTTCATCAGCGCCGTAAGCTTCTTCAGGCGTGAACAAGCGTTCTTCAATTTGAACATTGTGTTCCTTTGCCAAGCGGAACAATGCGCGCCTTGTGCAGCCTGCCAGAATTCTATTCGATAAAGGCCTTGTGATAATTCTGTCGCCGATAACGATATAGGCATTTGACGATGTGCCTTCGGTCACAAAACCATCCTCCACCATCCAAGCTTCCGCAGCACCTTTTTGGTAAGCTTCTTCCTTGCCCAATACCGGGGCCAGCAACATGATCGATTTAATATCGCGGCGCAGCCAGCGGATGTCTGGCGTGGTCACCACTTTCACACCGGTGCGTGCGCTGGGATTATCAACCAGCTTCATCACTTGCGGAAAAGCAATCAGCGACGAAATAATATCTTTTGGAAAATTGAACATACGGTCGGCAACACCACGCGTTACTTGCATATAGATAATGCCTTCGTCCAAGTTGTTGCGCTTGATCAACTCACTATGCATCGCCGTCATTTCAACGATGTTGCAGGGCCATGCCATTTTGAGTTCCTTGAGCGAGCGATCCAAGCGTTCCATGTGTGGATCGTAATCGACAAGCTTGCCATTCACCACGGGGGTAACTTCATAAACCCCATCGGCAAATAAAAAGCCGCGATCAAAAACTGAAACCTTGGCTTCGGCCTCGGGCACATATTCACCATTCACATAGACAATTCGATTCATCATTCGTTCCCCAATTGGTGCAGTGCAAAACCTTTTACTTAAAGGAGGGGGTTGGCTTCCCCAAATCGCCCAGCTACAAGCCACCCATCATTAACAACGTGCAAGGCGATCGTGAAGTCAAAAATAACGGACAGTGCCATTCAGGCCATGTTGGGGCGAGAAAAAAAGCTCTATGTCCAACGTAACCCAAGATCCCAGGCACTTTCGTTAGAGGCTTCCAAGAATTGGCTGCGTGGCGTTCCCATGCATTGGATGGTGGATTGGGGCTTGCCGTTTTCACTGTTTATCGAAAAAGCCAGCGGCACAGTTTTAACTGACGCTGATAATCATCAGTATACGGATTTTTGCTTGGGCGACACGGGTGCCATGTTTGGCCATTCGCCAAAGGTGATAGCCGATGTATTGGCCTCTGAAGCCCTAAATGGTTTCACCACGATGCTCCCTTCCAGCGACGCTGTCGAAGTTGGCCAATTATTAGAAGATCGTTTTGGATTGCCGTTGTGGCAAGTGACGGCCACCGCATCGGATGCAAACCGTGCCGTACTGCGCTGGTGCCGCGCTATTACAGGCCGTAAAAAGATTTTGATTTTCAATCACGCTTATCATGGGTGTGTGGATGATACGTTTGTAACCGCTGATAGTGGCAAAGTTGAAATGGTTGATGGCCTGGTGGGTGAGCCGCGTGATTTGACTGCGCATACTAAAGTTGTTGAGTTTAACGATGTGCCAGCCCTCGAAGCCGCACTACGCGAGGGCGATGTGGCTTGTGTTTTGGCTGAACCCGTCATGACCAATGTCGGCATGGTATTGCCGGACGCAGGTTTTCTTGAAAAACTCCGTGTACTGACGATTGAAACGGGCACACTTCTTATCCTTGATGAAACCCACACGTTGTCATCAGGCCCTGGCGGATACGCCAAGCTCCATAACATTGCGCCTGATGGACTGGTCTTTGGTAAACCCATCGCAGCCGGCATACCCGCAGCGGTTTATGGCTTTAGCACCGAGGTTGCCGCACGTATTCAAAAGTTCTTGAAAAGCAATGGCGATGGCCGCTCGGGCATCGGCACCACGCTTTCAGGTTCACGCATTCAAATGGCACTCATTAAAACGGTGCTGAAAGAATTTATGACAGAGGAGACATTTGCTGCTCTTATCGTTCTGGCGCGCAGGCTGGAACGGGGCATTGCAGATGTCATCATCAAATATTCATTGCCGTGGCACGTCACTCGCGTGGGTTCTCGCGTTGAGTTTATGTGTGTTGAAGCACCACCTCGATGTGGGCGCGATGCTTTCAAGGTGATCCACCAACCCATTGATACGGCGGTGCATCACTATCTTCTAAACCGCGGCGTGGTGATCACGCCGTTTCATAATATGATGCTCATCTGCCCCGCAACAACCAAGGGCGACGTCGATAAATTGATTGCGACATTAGATCAGTGTACAGATGAGTTGATAAAACAGGCAGCTTGAAAAAGCCGCTACTGGAGTTAAAAAATGCCTATCGTAACCCCGAAGCTTGGTGCTGAGGCCCAGCGATTTCTAGATGCAAACTTGGATATTTCATCGGTTCATGTGATTTGGACTGACATGTGCGGTGTGATCCGCGGAAAAATGTTACGCCGTGATGAAGTGGTGCCAGCATGGAATGATGGTCGCTTTTTGCCGATATCAGCTTTGGTTCTCGATATGACCGGACAAGACGTGCCTGAAACTGGACTGGTGTTTGATGAAGGCGACCGCGACGTGGTGCTGTGGCCTATCCCCGGAACATTTGTACGCATTCCCTGGATTGAAGAACCATCGGCGCAATATACAGCGCATGTGTGCGATCTCGATGGCGTGCCACATTATGCTGATCCACGTAATGCGCTGCAAAGCGTGGTGAAGCGATTCAAAGAAGAACTCGGCATGAACCCGGTGGGTGCGGTTGAGCTTGAATTCTATTTAATGGACCGCAAGTCGGCTTATGAAGGTGTGCCCAAACCACCGCGATCTTTGGTGAATGAATCACATCCACGTCACTATCAAGCTTACCATATGGCCGACCTTGATGATTTTGCCCCATTCTTCAAAGACCTTTATGCTTATTGTGAAATTCAAGATTTGCCTGCCAAGACTTTGATTTCAGAATATGGCCCCGGCCAGATGGAAATCGTTCTGCGGCACCGAACTGATATTTTGGACGCCTGCGATGAAGGCATTATGTTGAAGCGCTTGATTAAGGCTA
>JAYTSN010000055.1:0-6505 GCA_043745625.1 Aestuariivirga sp.
CCAAAATACGCACCAGAGCTCAACGACATCGAACGAAGCTGGAAGACGCTCAAAAGCCAGCACCTCGCACACCAGACTTTCAAGAGCCCGGACCATCTCGAAAAAACCATCAATACCGAAATTACAGACATGAATACAAATCGCAAAAACCATCCGTTGGCCAATCTGCGAATCTCTGCTTAGCGGAGCTGGGCGTATCTATGGCCGATGTTTTTGGTGCGAATGCAATTGTTTGGGTAGAGGGAATGACCGAACAACTTTGCTTTCCCAAACTTCTGAATGCGAGTTCAAATAAAAATCGCGAAGACGTAAAATTTGTAGGGCTTAAAGAGGTCGGTCAATTTGATAAAGCAAAATTATCGGCCAAATTACTTTGGGATGCCTATGAGAAGCTCGCTCAAGCCGATGCAATTACTCCGCCGACAATAGCTTTTTGCCTAGATCGAGAAGGTCGAAAAAAGGCAGAAATCATCGAAATTGAAAAGTTAAGTAAGAACAAAGTGCGCTTTCTACCAAGACGTAACTACGAAGCATATTTGTTGCATCCCGATGCCATTTCCGCAGTTCTTGGTTCAATTGAATTTGATGAGAAAATGGATTTATCGTCGACAAAAATTTCCAATTTAATGAAATTTCACGCTTCGGAAAAGAAACTGAAGGGTTCGAGCAATTGGAATGGAGATTTAACTGACGCAAAATGGTTAGCGGAAGTTGATGCCGCTAATCTACTTCAAAGAGTATTTGCCACGGCCACCGCCAGCAAATTGGAATTTAGCAAAGTAAGTCATTCGACGGCTCTGACCGACTGGTTGCTTGTCAATGACAGCCAGTTCTTGAAAGAGGTAATCAACTTCGTAGAGAATGTGGTGGTTCAGAAGCCCGTTAAATGGGACTCATTAAAACCGGACTAATCTTCTTTTGGGAGCTCGTGGCTAGCGACCTCATCCCCGGCGTTGCCGAACCTTCTCCAGAGGAGAAAGGCGAAGCTTAGCACGGTGTCCAACTTCACGCTTCTCCTTTGGAGAAGCTGTCACGAAGTGACTGATGAGGTCTCTTGGCCACAGGCTCAATTATCGTCCCGCAACTGCGTCTCAACATCACTGCTCTTGTGCAAGATGCCAACGATCTCAACCTGCGCCTTATTTACGCGGTAAATCAAAATGTGCGACGCTGTTGGGAACTTGAAATAACCTTTGCGAATATCGTCAATATTGCGCCCAAGGCGGGGATTGAGAACGAGGAGGTGAAAGGTTGCGTCGAGCGCCCGCATATAGGCCTCTGCTTGGTCAATGTTCCATTGCTTTGCCGAATATTCCCAAATGTCGTTTAGATCAGCTTTAGCCAGCGGCGTTAAGCGAACTGAATTCATGTGGGTTTGCGGCGTTTTGCAGCGATGAACTTATCCATGCTGAAAGCGGTGGCTGGCCCGCTTTTTTCACCTTTGATGATTGCTGCACGCAAATGTTCAATCTTTAACTCTTGCTCCTCAAGCAAACGCAGGCCAGCCCGCATTGCTTCGCTCGCCGAGCCAAACCGACCTTTCTTGATTTGAGCTTGAATAAAATGGTTTTGCTCTTCACCAAGAACGATGGAAGTGTTTTTTGACATGATTTTCCTCGGCACTGATTATATTATCTATTGGTACTTGAGAGCAAATTTTTTGTCAACATTTGCTGACCAGCGCTGTGGCCCTTGTCGTCCGCCCCATCCCCCGTCTAAACTATTGCCATGACCGAACTCCCCACCCTCACCAAACGTAAGCTGCAAGCCCAAGTCATCGGACCCATTTATGCCGAGATGGCAGAACAGCTTGGTGCGCAAAGGGCAGGGGAGATACTTGATTCCGCCATCAAGAAAGCCGCCATCGCCGAGGGTAAATCCTTCGCTGCCAAAGCGCCAGGCGGGGTCACGTCTATGGCTGATTTTATCAAGCTCTATGAACTTTGGACGGCCGATGGCGCGCTGGAAATTGATGTTCTAAAGGCTGATGAAAAAACTTTCGATTTCAACGTCACACGTTGCAAATACGCCGAGACCTATAAGGAAATGGGGCTAGGCGAAATCGGCCACCTTATGTCGTGCAACCGGGATGGCACGTTCTGTGAAGGCTATGATGCAAACATCAAGCTGGAGCGCCAGCAGACGATTATGGCAGGGGCCAGTTGCTGCACGTTTCGGTATCGGTATGAGAAAAATAGTTGACTTTTTGCAAGAGGTTAACTACATTATCGCTATAACTCACCTGCAGCTTGCTGCAGGCTCAAGGGCCGCAAAGGAGAGATCCTGAGCGGCCTTTGCTTTGGATCACACGATGAAGAAACGCACAATCATTTATGTAGATGGTTTCAATCTTTACTATCGTCTTCTTAAAAATAGGCCAGACTTAAAATGGCTGAATCTCAAATCCTTAGCGTATGAACTATTGCCTGATAACCACGATATTGTTCGTATAAATTATTACACTGCGCGATTATCGGCACGTGCACATGATCCGGATGCGCCTGCGAGGCAAGCCACCTATTTGAAAGCGTTAGGTACGGTTCCCGAAATTGTTATCCATCGCGGAAATTTCATGGTGACGGAGCCATGGATGCCACTCGCAAAACCACCGCAAGCTAAGCCGAATGGCTATAACTGGCAGCTACCTCTGCCAGATGTTGTAAAAGTACAAAAATCAGAAGAAAAAGGTAGTGACGTAAATTTAGCGGTACATCTTGTGAAAGATGCATTCCAAAACGCTTTTGATGTTGCGGCTGTAATCACAAATGACACTGACTTGGTTGAAGCGATCCGCATTGTTGTCAAAGAGGTAGGAAAGCCCGTCGGACTGTTAGTCCCAGTCAAATCTCCGTCAGAAAGTTTGAAGTTAGTTTCGACCTTCCAAAGGCACATAAGTTCCAACCATCTTTTGAAATCGCAGTTTCCAGATGAAATCGAAATGCCAGACGGTACTAAATTACCAAAGCCGAGAACTTGGGTTGCGAACTGAATCATTCTTGCAGCGCCCGCTTGCCATCCCCATATACAGCCGCTAAAGCAGCGCAAAATCAGTTTGGATATATGAAATGCAACCAGTTCTCTTAGCCGTCCACCTCGTCGTCGCCTTGGCCTTGATTGGCTTGGTTATGCTGCAACGCTCCGAAGGCGGCGCTTTGGGCATTGGTGGCGGATCGGGAAACCTGTTTTCCTCGCGTGGCGTGGGCAACACACTCACACGCGCAACGGCCATTTTGGCCGCGTGCTTCTTTGCAACCTCAATTGCGCTGACCATGTTGGCCAATCACAAATCAGGCACAACATCAATCATCGATACGGGCGCTGCGACAGCCCCCGCCGGTGGAACAGCACCAGCACCGGCGGCCCCATCGGGCGAAGGCTTGCTGCCCAAGCTTGATCCAAATAAGCCAGTTGTTCCAACCAACTAACAAGCCGCTGTGAAACAGTTCATGTTTCACAGCTATCCACAAAATTAAACGTAAACTCAAACTTTGCTTCGAATCGGGGCTAAGGCGAGTTAGGGTGTTTTCCCATGACGCGATATATCTTCATAACAGGCGGCGTGGTTTCATCCCTCGGCAAAGGTCTGGCATCAGCAGCACTTGGCGCGCTGTTGCAGGCGCGCGGGCTTAAAGTGCGGCTGCGGAAACTAGACCCCTATCTCAATGTCGACCCCGGCACGATGAGCCCTTATCAGCATGGCGAAGTCTTCGTCACGGATGATGGCGCTGAAACCGATCTCGATCTCGGTCATTACGAGCGCTTCACGGGCCGCCACGCCAATAAGCTTGACAACATCACCACTGGAAAAATTTATCAGGACATAATCGCAAAAGAACGTCGCGGTGATTTTCTCGGCGGCACTGTGCAAGTGATCCCGCATGTGACAGACGCCATCAAAGATTTCGTGAAAGCCGATTCAGATGGCGCAGACTTTGTGCTGGTCGAAGTCGGTGGCACGGTGGGCGATATTGAAGGCCTGCCATTCTTTGAAGCCATCCGCCAATTTGGCCAAGAACAACCACGTGGCAATTGCATCTATATTCATCTCACTTTGATGCCCTACATTCCAACCGCAGGCGAGTTGAAAACCAAACCAACCCAACACTCCGTTAAAGAACTTCGCTCCATTGGCATTCAGCCAGACATTCTTCTCTGCCGAGCTGACCGCGAAATTCCGGCCACCGAACGCAAAAAAATCGCCCTGTTCTGCAACGTCCGCCCCAGTGCTGTCATCCAGGCTTTGGACGTGGCCAATATCTATGACGTGCCGCGCGCCTATCATGCCGAAGGGCTTGATGATGAAGTGCTCGCGGCATTTGGAATCACCGATGCCAAGCAGCCAAACCTGGCCGTGTGGGATGACATCCAAAACCGCATTGCGCACCCTGAAGGCGAAGTTACAATTGCTGTTGTTGGCAAATACACTGGGCTTCTCGACGCCTACAAATCTTTGAAAGAAGCCTTGGTCCATGGCGGCATTGCCAACAAGGTGAAGGTGAACGTTGAATGGATTGAGTCTGAAATCTTCGAAAAAGAAGACCCGGCTCCATATCTCGAAGGCGTGCACGGCATTCTCGTTCCCGGCGGATTTGGAGAACGCGGCGCTGAAGGCAAAATCAAAGCCGCCACTTTCGCCCGCACAAAAGAAGTTCCATATTTTGGCATTTGCTTTGGCATGCAAATGGCCTGCATCGAAGCAGCGCGCAATTTGTGCCACATCGAAAATGCTTCCTCTACTGAGTTCGGCGAAACCAAAGAAGCTGTGGTCGGCACGATGACGGAATGGATGAAAGGCAACGAGCTTGAAATCCGCAAAAAGGGCGGAGACTTAGGCGGAACCATGCGCCTTGGTGCGTTCGATTCCACACTCCAAAAAGGCAGCCGCATCGCAGAAATTTATGGCGGCACGGAAATCTCCGAACGCCACCGTCACCGCTATGAGGTCAACACCGCCTACCGCGCAAGGCTTGAGCAAGCTGGGCTTAAATTTGCCGGTATGTCGCCTGATGGATTATTGCCTGAAACAGTTGAATATCCTGATCATCCATGGTTCATTGGTGTTCAATACCACCCCGAACTCAAATCCAAACCGATGGAACCTCATCCATTATTTTCATCATTCATAAAAGCCGCAATCGTTCAAAGCCGATTGGTCTAACCGTGAATATGGGCCCAATCATCCGGGCCTTGAGCATTGTCGTTGCGACGTTTTTTTTCTCACTCAGCGCGCATGCCATCGACGATGCGTTGCTGACCAACGCCGAAAACGCCGCTCAATCCACACGGTCAGATCTCGAGCGTGCGCAGTACACAGTTTCTCAAACTGAAGTTGGTGACGACCAGCTGGCAGCCCAACGCAATATTATCGAAAAGCTGCGGCTGGATTCGCTCGCTCAAGCCAATGCCTTAAACGCGCCGCTGAAAGATTTCACGCAGCAGCTAAACCAATTGGGTCCACAGCCCACCGAAGGCCGTGGCGAAACCAGCGTGATTGCAGCCCAGCGTCAGACCTTAAATAATGCCGTTGCCAGGCTTTCAGCCGCCCAGAAACAATTCGAACTTTTAGGCATTGAAGCCGAACAAACCAGCGGAAAAATTTCTGCACTCCAGAGAACGCAATTTCTGCAGCGCGTATTTAAGTCCGACAAATCTATCTTCAACCCGCAATTGTGGATCGAAACGGCAACAGGCGTTGCCTCACTGGGAGCCAGACTATCAAGCTTAATTTCGAATTGGTGGGAAACCCAAAGCCCTGTGGCGCAATGGTCGGGCCTGGGCTTGTTTCCGGCTTTTTTATTGATCCTGGCGATATTCTACCGATTTTTTAGACGCATTATCAGGCATTGGCTCGATTTGGCGGCGGCACCGGGCACTGCTCATTCTCCTTTGCGCCGCCTGGGGCGTGTGATTGGTGGCTTGATCATCATCGCGGTTGTGTTGCTAATTTCAAATTTCCTGCTGACCGCTTCAATCAACTTGGCCGGACTTTCGACACCGCGGTTTGATTTGCTGGTCACAGCTTTTGTCGGCGTCGTTATCCCTGTGGTTTTCCAGTTTTCAGTCGCCTACTTAATTTGCGCTCCAGGCAAACCAGAACAAAGATTGGTTGCAATTGACGAAGCTGCTGCGCGCATTGTTCCTATCTTTGTTGCACTGTGCTCGATTGTTCAAAACACCAGCAGCCAGATTTCGTATTTAAGTGATCAATTGCTGTTGCCACTCAGCCTCTTTGCCGGACAATCCGCACTCGCTTCCACCGCGCTCATTTTCTTGGTGGGGCTGTTGCTGCTTATCCTCAAACAACAGTCGCGCGCAGTTCCAAACAATGTGCCAGAACCACATTATCTAACCTGGTTTATTCAATTCAGTTTATTGCAATGGTTGCTTCTGGTCGTGGCCGTCCTTGGATTAATCTTCGGCTATCTGGCTCTGGCTTATTTCATTGCAAGTAAAATACTAGACACGCTGCTCGTCATCATCCTGATGGTGCTCGTCCATCATCTGA
>JAYTSN010000056.1:0-6454 GCA_043745625.1 Aestuariivirga sp.
TCATTAATTTCAGCACCACCCAAAGCTTCAAGCTTGGTGATTTCGGCCATCGGCAGAATCGTGAAAAGCTTGAGAAAACGACCGACATCGGCATCTTCCGTGTTGCGCCAGAACTGCCAGTATTCGTAAGGGCTGCGCATATCAGCATTAAGCCACACAGCACCCGAAGCCGTCTTGCCCATCTTCGCGCCAGAGGAAAGTGTGATCAGCGGCGAAGTCAAAGCATAAAGCTGATGCGTGCCCATGCGGCGGCCAAGGTCAATCCCGTTGACGATATTACCCCATTGATCAGAGCCACCCATTTGTAAATTGCAGCCATAGCGGCGCGCCAGTTCTGTAAAGTCGTAGGCCTGCAGAACCATGTAATTAAATTCGATAAATGAAAGCTCGTGCTCGCGCTCCAAGCGCATCTTCACACTATCCATCGCCAACATACGGTTGACACTGAAGTGCTTGCCCACATCGCGCAGCATCTCAATGTAGTTCAGAGTGGTCAGCCACTCAGCATTATCGGACATAAAGGCATCGGTGCTGCCTTTGCCAAATTTCAAAAACTTATCGAACACAGTCTGAATGCCGCGCTTGTTTGATTCAATATCATCGAGCGTCAAAATCTTCCGGCTCTCATCGCGGCCCGATGGATCGCCAACGCGTGTGGTGCCGCCACCCATCAGAACAATCGGCTTATTACCCGTTTTCTGCAACCAATGCAGCAACATGATTTGCACGAGCGAACCCACATGCAAGGACGAAGCCGTGCAATCAAACCCAATATAAGCCACAGCTTTGTTAGCCGCGGCCAAGGCATCAAGCCCGCCAAAATCGGAACATTGGTGAATGTATCCGCGTTCAGTTAAAGTGTTAAGAAATTCTGATTTATATTGGGTCATGATCCGAGCCTCATAACATAGTTGGATATCATGTCAAAAATCTTCACAAGCATTGGTTTGATGTCGGGAACATCCCTCGATGGCATTGATGTAGCGTTGATTAAAACCGATGGCGAAAGCGTGATAGAGCGCGGCCCATCGGCAACTTATGCCTACGACCTCGACCAGCAAGCAATACTTCGTCAAGCACTGTCGGACGCGCTAGAAATTACGGATCGCAATCAGAGACCCGGAAATCTGATGAAAGCAGAAGCCTCTTTAACGAAATGGCATGTGCACGCAGTTCAACAATTTCTTGATGAAAGTAGCTTAAATCACTCAAACATAGACGTAATCGGCTTTCATGGTCAGACAGTTATCCATAAACCTGACGCGCGTTTGACGGTTCAATTGGGCGACGGCCAAACGCTGGCCAACTCTTCGAAAATCCAAGTTGTCTATGATATCCGCGCTGCCGACGTTGCCGCTGGCGGGCAGGGTGCGCCATTGGTTCCGGCCTATCACCGCGCATTAGCGAAGGAAACGCCAGTAGTTTTTGTGAATATCGGCGGCGTGGGCAATGTAACTCATATAGCAGCTGACGGTTTTCTTAACGCGTTCGACACTGGCCCTGGCAACGCGCTGATCAATGATTGGATGAAAAAACACGGCGGCATGGAGTTTGATGATTCCGGAAAAACCGCGGCGCGCGGAAAGATTTCTGTGCCACATTTGAAGGCCGCATTAACCAGCAAATACTTTGCCAAGCGACCACCCAAATCTTTGGATCGCAATAGTTTTGCACATCTCGATTTCAGCAGTTTGAACTTAGAGGTTGGTGCTGCCACTTTAACCGCCTTCACCGCGCATTCAATTGCCCGCGCAGCTCATTGGTTTCACGAGCAACCTAAGGCATGGGTTATATGTGGTGGCGGACGGCACAATGAAACTCTGATGCAAATGCTGCGCGAGATATTGCCTAATGTGCAAAGTGCCGAAGATCAGGGCCTCAATGGCGACAGCATGGAGGCCGAAGCTTGGGCTTATCTCGCGGTGAGGAGTTTGCGCGGTTTACCAATCACATTCCCGGGCACGACTGGGGTGAAGCAAGAAATGACGGGCGGCGTTTTAGCCATACCTGCTTAACTAATTTTCATGGCCAATGCCGCCGCTCCAACAAGCCCGGAATTATCACCCAGCGCTGCCGGCACAACTTGAATGTCGCGGAAAGCAGGCATGGCATAACGGTCAATCTGGTTGCGAATGCCAGCCATCATCAAATCTAATGCAGACGATAGGCCACCACCGACAATCAAAACTTCAGGGCTATAGAGATGGAGCAAACTGGCGAATGCATAACCCAGCCATGTGGCCTCAGTATCAAGCAGCGCCAACGCTTTCACATCACCACTGCGCGCAGCTTTCACAGCATGCTTGCCATCGACAAACCCTGAACGCCGCGCTGCCATACCAAAGGCTGTGGCAGAAGCAATGCCTTCTATGCAACCTTTGCCGCCACAGCCACAAATCGGGCCCTCAGGATCCACCATCATGTGGCCAACATGGCCAGCCATGCCGCGCCGCCCATGCATCAAATTTCCATCAACTACGATACCGCCACCGATGCCTGTGCTGACGGTCACATAAACCAGATTATGAAGCCCGCGCCCCGCACCAAATTTCCATTCGCCATTGGCAGCAGCAACACCATCATTCTCGAGAACTACCGGAAGCCCCAGTTTCTTACGCAATGTTTCCCTTAATGGAAACTGAAACCAGCCTGGTAAAGTGGGCAATTCAGATGTGCGGCCATTTTCCAAATCGAGAGGGCCTGGCGAGGATACGCCTGCTGCGGCAATGCGGTCTTTCATCCCCTCGCCAACTTCGTCAAACAGTTTTAGCATTTGCAAAACGATAGCAGCTGGCCCGCCTGCAACATCTGTCGTCACAGCTGCACGGCGCAATAATGCGCCAGTTTGATCGATGATAGCAGCGCGGAGCTGCGTGCCGCCGAGATCAATGCCGAGAGTGAGATCGCCGTTCATTTCTGGGCATGCACCCAAGCAAAGCGGGATGCCAGATCTGCCGCACCAAAGGCCAGAGAACCCATTACAATTGTTTCAGCACCTGCAGCGCGCAGCGCGGGAACGGTATTTTCACGAATGCCACCATCGGCCGCCACAATTATCCGCCGACCGACATTGCCAACCGTAACGCGTGCTTCGCGGAGGCGAGCAGGAGCCTGATCATCCAAGCCAACGCCTTTAATGCCCATACGCGTGCCGAGCAGTGTAAACATATCGATGTGGGGCACAAAATGAGCCGCGTCTTTTATTTCAGTCTGAAGTTGCAAAACCACGCCAGTTTTTAGACCAGCATTTTTGATCGCCGCCAGCGCATCAATCGCATTGGTATTTTCAGCATGAACACTAATGAGATCAGCGCCAGCTTCCACAAACTGCGAAATTTGATCCATCAAAATTGAATCGGCCACCATCAGATGCACATGGATGGGCTTAGCCGTTACCTTGCGTACGCTTGCCAATAAATCCGGGAAGAACAACATCGCTGGCGAAAAGTGGCTGTCTGAAACATCCACATGAAAAATATCGGTGAAAGGTTCGATGCGTTTTGTATCGTCAAACAACCGACCAAGATCAGCTGACCAAAGTGAAATCTCGGCCATCAATCGGTCTTTAGGTAGGTCATTGAACCAATCAGCGTCGGGGCGGTGGGGCGTGCTCAATTTATAACCTCATTTTGTTTCAACAATTTATCCTACCAACTGCATTTTTAAAAATGCAGCAACCGAAGGCGCTTCTGTTTTGCTCAACCCATGCGTTACCAATGGCCCATCAAAACCAGCTCGCTTAAGGCAATTTATGAAATGAGGAAAATCAACCACGCCAGTTCCTGCTGCCACAAACTCACCCAGCGGATTGCGATCCTTGGCATGGGCCATGGCGATGTGGCCGCCAAGAGTATCTACAGCGCCCGCAATGATTTCGCGGCAAATTTCCTTAGTTTCAATTTCGAACAAATTTGCCGGATCAAGCACGATCTTCAGCCGTGGCGATTTCATTTCATCGATCAATTGTTTTGCGAGTTTTGCCGATGAAACAACATTCGCAAGTTCAGGCTCAACTCCTAAATTAACACCATGCGCCTCAGCCAGTTGCAAGGCTTTGGCCATTTCAACGCGCATGTCGTGCCATGCTTCCGCAGTGGAGTTATCTTTGTGAAAACGCCATTGGTCATCTCGGTCGCGCGTGCCAGTGCAAAGCGTAACCAAGTTCGTGCCCATCGCTTTGGCATTTGCTATGATCACGCCAAGACGACGCAAGCCATCGGTGCAAATAGCGGGATCAGGATGCGCCATATTATAAGTGCCGGAAATTGCGGCAATTGATACACCAGACGATTTTGAAGCAGCGGTGATTTCAGAAATCACGCTCGTTGAAATTTCATCGGGCATCGAGGGCAAGTTGGCACAGGTCATATTAAAATGCGCGGTTTGATATCCCGCCGCACGCACCGCATTAAAAACCTGCGCAGCATTTTTGCCGGCAAACGTCTTGGCGAAAATGCCAAGCTGCATCAGACGAGGCCGCTCACTTCAGCAAGGCGAACCGACTTGCCGGTCCGCGCTGACTGCGCCACAGCCACCATGGCCCGCACCGATGCAATGCCGTCATGAATATCAGCACCCCGCATTGGAGCGCCATTCAAAATCACATCAGCAAAACCCTCAAGCTGCCTGCGATAGAAATGCCCATCAGCACCAAGGGGCCTGCGATAGGTTGCATCTTTCTCGTGAAAAATTTCAACGTCAGATGATTTGTAATACCACGGGTTATAGGTCTTGGCGGTAACGGTGCCATGCTCGCCATAAAGCGTCAGCCCTTCGCTCCAGTCGGCGCGGATGGCAACAGTCAAATCAAGATGGCCGATGCATCCACTGGCAAAATCCACATCAATGAACCAGCTGAAAGCGCCAAATTTTTCATTCACCCGGGCGCTTACAGATGTGATCTCGCCGCAATAATAGCGCGCTAAATCAAGCAAATGACAGCCATGCGCCAACATGTAGTAGCGCTTTAAATCCGCCTTCGGATTAACTGTGGGCTTGCGTGCAGAAGCGCTTAAGATCGGCAAAGGTTGAACGGCATCGGTGTTGGTATAGCGATGCGTTGAATCGCAATACCACGCTTTGAATGCTAAATGCTCGCCCAATTCATTTTTCGCAAAAGCCCGGCCCGCTTCAAGGCCTTGATCAAAGCGCAGCATATGCCCAATTTGCAAAACCTTGCCCGAGTTTGTCACCGCGTCGGCCAGCCCCTCGACTTCTTCAATGCCAACACCAATCGGCTTTTCACAAAGCACATGCTTGCCAGCATTCAGTGCCATAATCGAAGCCGGAACATGAAACCCATCAGCCGTGGCGATGATCACTGCATCAAGGGCAGGGTCATCCAACATCTTCTGATAATCATTATAACGTTTTTGCGGCAGATAAGTGTTGCCCATGCGCTCCACTAAATCTTCGGCAACATCGCAAATGGCATAAAGATCCGCATTGCTGGCTTTGACAGCAGATTCAAAATGAGCAAATTGAGCGATAGGGCCACAGCCCAGAATACCAACATTCAATCGCCGATCTTGCTTCTTCTGCATCAACCTAGCGTTCCATGGTCAAGCGCCGATCCACATAGTCTGCGCAAATCTTGGTGAGTTCTTCAATTTGACCTTCAAAGAAATGGTTCGCATCTGGCATAACGCGATGTTCTATCGTGATGCCTTTTTGGGTTTTTAGCTTCGACACCAAAGTATGCACAGCTTCAGGCGCCGTCACCGTGTCCTTTGCGCCATTCACAAACAGGCCCGAAGCCGGGCAGGGGGCGAGGAAGGAGAAGTCATAATGTTTTGCCAATGGTGCAATTGAAATGAAGCCGGAAATTTCTGGGCGGCGCATCAGCAGCTGCATTGAAATCCACGCGCCAAATGAAATGCCTGCGATCCAACAAATCTTCGACTCGCGGTTCAGAGCTTGCATCCAATCTAACGCTGAAGCTGCATCGGCCAATTCGCCGGCACCATTATCAAACAAACCTTGGCTGCGGCCCACGCCTCGGAAATTAAAGCGTAGAACCGAAAATCCGCGCGACTGATAAAGCTGGTAAAGTGAATGAACAATCGGGTTGTTCATTGTGCCACCAAATGTGGGGTGCGGATGCAAGACCAGGGCGATCGGCGCGGCGGCGGACTTGCCTTGATGGTAACGCGCTTCAATGCGTCCGGCTGGTCCGTTAAAAATGACTTCTGGCATAAAATATCCCGTTTCTGTCGGTTCACGGGCGTCGCTGGCGCATAGCAGCCATTAGTTGACTCCGTTACTCGGATTTATTATATGAAGTCCGAAGGGGCTCGAGCTTTGCTTGAATCCATTCGCCTTCACTGTTCCGACGGGCTTTAGCACGGGGCGGGGGGCAAAAAGCAAGCTTTTCGTGATTAGGACTAGCCGTAAGCCATGAAAATGAGCACTAAAGGGCGTTATGCCGTGATGGCGATGATTGATATTGGCGAAA
>JAYTSN010000057.1:0-6451 GCA_043745625.1 Aestuariivirga sp.
ATACAGCCCGGTGGTGCGATGCGCGATGATGAGGTGATCAAGGCCGCTGATGCAGCGGGCCTTGCCATGGTGTTTACGGGTGTGCGCCACTTCCGACATTAAAGCGCCGGTTGTTCTAGGTTGAACTAGAACTTTCCAATGGCGTTGATGAATATCCCCTGATCATCGGCCACAATATGGCTGAGATCATCAGAGAAGTGGCCGAAGTTATAGCCAATACCCATTTTGAAATTATCACCAAAGTGACGGTAGACAGCCGCCAGCGCACCAAAATCTGTGCTCTGTGAGGAAGGTGACCACAGCACGCGACCTTCAACCAAAGCATCCCAGTTTTTGACCACGTGCATATCAAGGCGGATAACGCCCAAATGAGCCGTGTTGTCTTGCCAAGTTGAGCCAGCGGCGCGGTCAAGTGTGCTGCCCAACCTGAAGCCATATTTGCCACCGATTGTGAACACGTTATTGAGATCATAGCTGGCATCAGCAGAGAGGATGTGGCTCATCTGTGAAGGGCCACTTGTTGTGCCGCCGACGCTCACTTGATCAGCACCCGGCAGGTCATAAACATAGGTGTATTTGAACAAGGCATTCAAACGATCATTGTCGATTGGACGGTAAGCAAAGCCAATCCCGCCTTCGATATATGTGCCATTGCGTGTTGTTGTTGTGGCTTCAGATATAACAGCATTAAGGTTGCCGATCATGCGCCAATCATCAGAGGTTTTCACGCCAAAGCCTGTGGCGAGCAGATAAGAGTTCAAATCACGCGTATGATCTTGTGAGTTTTCAAAGCGTGCCTCAGCTTTCGCGTGGGCATCAAAACCTGATTCAGTATGATAACCAACACTGCCTGAGAACGCTTTGCGGTCAAAATCGCTGTTCTTGAGATTTGTCGTTGTGTTGATTGTGTCATCCCAAATCGTGCCGGTTTCAACACCGCCACCAAGTGTCCATTCTGGTGCTGGTGTGTATTTGACACCATAAGTTTGCGCGAGCGAACGGCGCGGACCAAACGGATTGGTGTTTTCTTCAACAAATACTGAAAGCTGTTCATTGTAGGCATGATGTGCGCCGGCCACAAATTTGCCCGTCGTATCATCGCTTACGATACGCGAAAGATCACCACTCGCGTCTTGCGCGGGATTAAGCGAATAACCGAAGTAATAACGATCATCAGCGGTCGGCTTGTATTTCAAAAGCGCTCTTGCACCAATACCACCGTCGCCAAACGAGCCTTCGCCCGAAAGATCGACTTTTTCAGCGAGTTTGGTTTCAAAACCAACACCGATGCGGTTATTGGATTTGCGGTTGCCTGTGCTGGCGACTGTACCTTGGCCAAAAACATAAGCCTGACGATCCTCATCATAGCGGTAAGTGAGCTTAGCACCCACATCAGAGCGGTTACCATTGTCGGTGCCAAGTGGCACTTCATGCAGCGATTGTTTAACACCAGGTGCAACGGACCAATGTTCGTCCAGTTGAATTTTGGCCTGGGCATTCACAACATTTTCATGGCGACCATCGGCAGTATAGCGGTCATCAACGGAGGCTTCACCGCTCACCGTTTCGTTGGGAATGAGACTGCCTCTCAAGCCCCAGTTTGTTTCATCTTGAGTGGATTGTTTGCTGAGTGAAGAAAAACCCTTATCCGTGTGATTAAGATATCCATCAAGTTCACCCTTGGCCGAACCATCGCTAAAGTCGTCCAGGGCTGCATGGCCATGCACACGGAACGCATTAGCAGTAACGCCAGCGAGGCCTGCTGTCGGATTATCAGAAATCGTTAAACCACCGTCGGACGATGTTGAATTACCAAAGCCCGGACCAGTTGACTTTGCAACTTCTGCCTCAACAAATGTTTGATCAGACTTACGGACTAGAACATCAGCACCATAAAGTTTCTGATCAGCACCGCCGGTTTTTTCATTTTCCGCAGTCACGCCAACTCTTACATGATCCCCAATCCACTGCTGGCCGCGACCACCAAAGGCATAGCCATCAGCATTTCCAGCAACCGGTGTGTATTCATAATTGGCAATCAGATAAACTTCATTATTGCCTTGTGTGGCATTGCGCACGACATCAGTTGTTGACGTTGAAGAGCTGAGCGGGTTTTTGAGAATGACCACACCTTGAATGTAGTCAATTTCGTAATCAGCACCGTAGCGCAGTTGTTTGCGTGAAACCACGTTGCCCGTTACGGCATCGCGAAATTCAACTGAAAGTGTCTCAGAACCAATGGTCAGATCTTGATGCTTCAAGAAATAGGCTGAACCACCTGTGCCTCTGATGATATCATGTTGCGGCAGAGTGCCGGGCTGTGCCGCATAAACCGTAGCCTCAGTTTTGCGTGCGCCAAACGGCGTTGCCTCAGGCGAACGATAAACCCCATTTGCACCATAAAGTGCGCGTTGGTTGCGCAAGAACTCTGTTCCGGTAATTTGAGTTTTGAAATTGCCCCACATCACATGGCTGTCATCTTTCTGCAGGCGCACAAAGAATTTGCCGCGCGTTGGCGCGTCTTCAACCGCAGTCGAGTCGTCGCCGTAAACCGGGTAGTAGTCATTGGGATTGATGCGCTTTAAAAACTCTTTGGGGTTCTTGCCATCAAGGCCCACAAACATTTGATCAAGACTGGACTCGCCCGTATCGCCTGCTGCTGTGAGCAGATATTTACCCTTGATTTTGCCCTTCACATAAAAAGCCAATCGGCCCTTGGTATAGATATTATTATACTCGCCGGGGCGCACTTGCTGAATATTAGCAGAACCAGTCCGGTAACCTGCAGTCAAATCTGCTTGAGCAATATAGAACCATTCGCTTGATGGGATGTTGATTGAACGATCAAAATGCAGACCTTTGCCACCATGGGCATGATCAAGCACCGCGACATCTACATTATGATCGCCCGGCGGCAAAATACGCTGCACGACGAAGGCATTTTCGTTATCGATTGGAACAGGATCACCCAGCACTGTAACAAAGTGGCCCGCCGGAACATTACTTCCGTAAACCGTTACAGCACCACCTTCGACTGGAATGTTGCGAAAGGCAGTCCGGTCGTCAGAATAACCCGGTGCGACTGAAGCATCTTGCGGGGCATGTTGGTCGTAATGTTCGGCGGTGCGTATCAACGCCAGAGGCTTGGTCTCATCATAGCGGCCAGCTTGATCGTAAACGCGCAAGACATAAAATAATTTTGAAGGGCCATTCGCTGGCATAGACCAAGACGCAGCGCCAAAGCCCGTTGCTGGCAAGACATAGACTGGACGTGACTCAGTCGTATCATTCGCATCAAACATGCGGATTTCTGATTTCGCAATCCAGCCGGGATAGTTGTTGCTGGCAAGGAAATTGACTTGCTCGCCCGCCTGATAAGTTTGGCGCACAGGCAATGTGGACACATTTAAAATGGGTTTCACTTCAAGTCCGTCGAACTTGACTTGAATATCAACTCTATCAAGCGACACATCAGTCTGGCGCTGTTTATTCTTCGGCGCTTTCGTGCCCGCCACATGCTGGCCGTCAACACTGATGGAGAACATTGCGCCGCCTGTGCTTGGCACAGTTTCAGTTTCAGTGTTGGCACCCACGGCCAGTGCAACCGTGGAAGGCTGGCACGGCTCAACTTTACAAATGATTTTTGCATAAGCCGCAGAAAAAGGAGCCAGCATTAAACACGCACCAGCGGCCGAAACCAATAAGCTTTGGCGGAACATGCGTTTTGCATTCAAGGAGACGTTCATTGTGCACCTCCCTTCGCATCGACACTTCGTGTTTCAATTGGCAGTTCATAGGAACCGTCAGCTTTGCTCCAAAGTTTGGTGATGAGCGCTGAAACAGCACTCAGACGTTTAGACGCCAACGCCGTAGGTTCTGATTGCGTGTGATAAGTCAGACGCAAGGTTGATGGCTCTTCTGCAAGCTTGGCAATCAATGTGCCCAAACCTGCATTCCACTGTGGCAGCAGTTCTGTGGAGCCTGGCTTGAACACTTTGCCGTTCAAATCAAGATCAACCAGATGTGCAATGGATGCACCGAAGTTCAACTTGGTCATTTTGCCCGCAGTCAGTCGCACGTCACGTGGATTTTCTGTGGTCAAACGGTAGCCAGTTGGCAGTGTGCGCGTATCCAACTTCATGAGGAAGTTCGATCCAATGCTGTGATCTGGAATATCAGCACAGGCCACATGGAAGCGACCAAACTTATCTGTTGTCACGAGCAAACCTTTGACCGTTGCAATACGAACGCCGGGCAGGCCTTTTTCGCCCTGGTCTTGATAGCCATTGCGATTGGCATCTTCGAACACGCGGCCGATGATTTCACCGCAATCAAACACTGGATCTGCAACAACCGTTACAGTGGCGCGGGCATTTGCAACCAAATTGTTGGTAAAGAAGTTCAAAAGCTGTGCCTTGTTCGTGGCAGGGCCAGGTTGAACTGCCGCATTGGCAATTAATGTAAGTTCAACTTTCAATGCGCCACCGGTTGCTGTGATGTTACTAAACGTCAATTGGTTGCCGCTGATGGTCGGTGTTGCGGCAATACCATTGACCAAAGCTGAACCGGGCACAAAGTCGAAGCCTGGCGGAATGATATCCACAACATTGGCTTTGGGGAAATTCATGGCTGTTGCTTGGATAACATAAGGCACGCGCTCACCACGGTGCACTTCAGACTTAAGCGCAGTTTTGGTGAAGGTGGCTGTGCCTGACAATATTGGATCAAGCGGAATGTGGTTGTTGATCACATTGGGGCTGCCTGCCTTCAACAAGAATGAGATGTAGTAAGGTTGCGTTGTGCCAGCTGGTGGTGCTGTAGCGGTGAGCGACACAAGGCATGCGGCAGGCGGCGCCACGGCGCAAGTCAATGACCCGGCCTGCGGCGCATAGATTGTCGACGGCGCGGGCAGATAGTTCGCAGGGCTTACCACTGCAATTGTGTAAACGGTTTGACCGACTGGGCATGCCGGAGCAGCACCCGCGACGATATCGAAGCGGTACTGACCATTTGCAGTCGTGGTTTGATTTTGCTGACCAGGCAGCAGGCACGCAGCTGGCAGTGGTGCTCCACCAGATGTCATTGTAACAAGTGCACCTGCAACTGGCAGACCCGTGATTGAATTATAAATCACACCACTTGGATCAATAGGCTGGTTCACGTTTGTGAGGATGGTTGAATTGGTGAAGTCCAATCCAGGGATCAAACCAACGGTCAAACCTGATGGGTTTTTGAATCGCAGTTGGTAACCTGCCGCCGGTGGGAAGCCAAATATGCTGTAGGTTCCGTCAGTGGCAGTCAGCGTTGTATCAACTACAGTCCCTTTCAACACCAGTTCAACCGTGTAGCCTGGCAAGACTTGTTCCGAGCCGTCTTTTATACCGTTACCATTGATATCGAAGAATACAGTGCCGGAAACCGCTGGCACAGTTTTCTTGATCGGAATAGTGACTGTTGCAATTTTGCAATTGGTTGGATTGAACTTCTCACAGATTTGATACTGGAAACTATACGTCCCGGTCGCTGTAAATTGAGCAAGATCAATCGACCCATCAGGATTTAAGGTAATACCAGCAGGCAATGCGCCAATCACAGTGAGGTTAACTGTGGCTGGAGTAACTTGCACACCATTCAGAGTATCATTGGTCAGTACATTGCCGATGTTCGTGAGCGCGATTTTTGTGTCAAAAGTTGTTGCTGAACCTACAGGCAATGGGTTGTCACCAGTCGCTACAATCAGTGGCGGATTAACTGGCACAGTTATAGTAGCAGATTGGCAGTTGCCCGGATTAAGCTTTTCACAAATTTGGTAAGTGATCACATAAGGCAGGCCAGGAGGCGATGCAGGTGTTCCAGGTGGTACGGACACAAGGCCAGTTACAACATCCAAAAGTGGAACTGGCGCACCCACCGTGAGAGGCGTTGCTCCGGTGAGAACTGTAGCTGCGATAGTCGACACCTTTGCAGGTGTGTCCAGCAAGATGCCATCGAGGGTATCATTGGCAAAAGCGTTGATAACATTCGTGCTGCCTGTGGCACCATTAACCGCGGCTGGTGTGTCGGCGGTTGCCACGATCAACGGTGGATTAACAGCCACAGTGATCGTGTTCTGTGAACAGTTGCCCGGATTGAGATTTTCACAAGTTTGGTAAGTGATCACATAAGGCGTACCAGGAGGGGACGCCGGTGTGCCAGCTGGTACAGAGACAATGCCTGTTGCAACATCGAGCAGTGGAACGAGTGCGCCGACTGTAATTGGCGTAGCGCCAGTAAGAATTGTCGCTGTGATGGTTGATACTTTTGCAGGTGTATCCAGCAACACGGCATTAAGGGTGTCATTGGCAAAGGCGTTGACAACACTAGCAACACCCGTGGCACCATTGACCGAAGCTGGAACATCAGCAACTGCCACGATCGCTGGCGGATTAACTGGCACCGTTATTGTAGCAGT
>JAYTSN010000058.1:0-2180 GCA_043745625.1 Aestuariivirga sp.
CCCGTTAACATCGAAGCTTCAGTTTCATTCGGTGTCACATAATCACACAGCTTATAAATTGAATCATCGACGGCGGCCGCGGGTGCTGGATTAAAAATGGTGATGACGCCTGCTGCCTTGGCAATTTCCAATGCGCGCATTGCGGCTGGAATAGGTTGCTCCAACTGCGTCATGAAAACTTTTGCACCTCGAATGGCATCCGCATTGGCCTCAACATCAGCAACGGTAATTGTAGCCGCCGCACCCGGTACCACAATGATTGCATTGCTACCCGTGCCATCCTGCACAAATATATAGGCTGCACCTGTTGATACATTTGGATCTTGCGGCGCCAGTGCCCTGACGCCCTCGCGCGCATACATTGCCAAAGCCGCATCGCCAAAATTATCTTTGCCAAGTTTGGTAATGAATGTGACATCAGCACCTGCACGCGCTGCCGCAACAGTTTGGTTAGAGCCCTTGCCGCCAGGCCCCATGGCAAAGGACGAGCCCATGATGGTTTCACCCATTTCGGGTTGACGGTCTGCGCGGAATGCAAGATCGGCCACGTAGATTCCAAGAATAGTAACACCGGGTTTTACCACGCTTAAGCCCCCAGTTTTACATCAGGTGCAACCACACCCATCTTCAAAACAAAGCAGCCGTAAAATCGCCGCTCGCCCGTTTGCACAACACAATAAGATTTTTTTGCAAGGTCATAAAACGCAAAACGCTCGACCACGCCCATGGGCCAAGATTTGCCCTCGGCATGATCAATTTCTTTTTGCACTTCTGCTTGCACGGCAGGAATATCTTTGGGATCAGTACCAACCTGCATCCGCGATGCCGGACTAGTTACAAAACCATCAAGCGGCATCACCGAGAGAATGGCGCGCACCGCACGGGCAGCCGTGTCGCAATCAATCCGTAACAGCTTGCCATAAGCAGTTTGCCGCGCCACAGAATCCGCCGGAAAATTTGTGTCGGAAATAATCAAATCATCGCCGTGCCCCATGGAGCGTAAGGCATGAAGCACATCGGCATTAAGCAATGGATCAAGATTTTTAAGCATAGAATTCTCCCTCATTTCTTTTGAGACTAAGCGGAAGTGGATGCTTTGTCATCACCCGCTCACACATCCTTCATCAAGCGCAAAGCATCATAAATTGCAGCATGAGTGTTGCGCGCAGCTACGGCATCGCCAATGCGGTAGAGCGCAAATTTTCCATCCGGATTCTTGTCCAATTTTTGCGCATTGCCATTGATCATCATGTTATAATCCACAGCACCAAGGTTTTGTGATTGTGGTTTCAATTCAAAATATAATTCATCGATTGGCCGCGTGCCATGATTGACCACAACTTGATCAACCAGTCGCTCTTTGCGCACCCCGCCATAATCGCTGCCGACGATGCAACGCAGCTGATTACCCTCGCGCAACACGTCTTCAAGACGGAAGGTTACGGTGAATGTGGTATCAAGCTTTTGCAAGGAACGCATGTAAGGCACTAAATTCATGCCCATCACATCTGGTGCGAATGAACGATCAGGCGTCATGATTTCAAGTTTGGCACCAGATGATGCAATCACTTCGGCAGCCTGCATCGCCGTGTGATCGCCTGCATCATCATAGAGCAAAACATTGCTGCCGGGTTTTACATCGCCCGATAAAATATCCCATGCGGAAACCACGAGATCATTGCCAGATTTTAACACTTGCGTGTGCGGCAGACCACCCGTTGCGATGATAACCACCTCGGGATTCAAAGCAGTGATGTCGTCCGCTTCAGCCAGCGTGTTGAATTTGAATGCAACATTTTGCGCCTCGCATTGGGCCATGCGCCAATCAATTATACCGATCATTTCAGCGCGGCGTTGAGTTTGCGCAGTGAGCCGAATTTGTCCGCCTGCTTTGCCTGCTGCTTCCAACACGGTAACCTGATGCCCCCGCGCCGAGGCTACCCGCGCTGCTTCCAACCCCGCAGGCCCAGCGCCAACCACAACGACATTCTTACGAACAACCGCCCGTTCAATTAAATGCGGCATCGAAAGTTCCCGGCCTGTTGCAGGGTTGTGAATGCAATAAGCGTCACCGCCCTGGTAAATGCGGTCGAGGCAATAGGTGGCACCCACGCAAGGTCTGATATCATGCTCGCGCTTTTCAATAATTTTGCGCACAATATGTGGGTCAGCCAAATGCG
>JAYTSN010000059.1:0-6415 GCA_043745625.1 Aestuariivirga sp.
CGCAATTTGGCATGCGGTCATGGCGGAATTGGTAGACGCACTACCTTGAGGTGGTAACGGGGAAACTCGTGGAGGTTCGAGTCCTCTTGGCCGCACCAATCTTTTGTTTACGCAAAAGACTGGCAAATTGTTAAGCATGGTTTCGGATGGGGAGTGTGGGCTGAATGAGTGAGATTGATCACATTGCCCAGATCCGAGACGAATGGGGCGCTTTAAAGCCTGCTTTTCTTGTTGATCTGTTAACCGCGCTTGATGCTGACGACGTAAAGTCAGTGCGCGCTTTGACGCGAGAACTTCACGCTGCTGATATGGCCGACGTGTTGCAGGCTGTAGAGCAATCACGCCGTGTTCAATTGATCGCAGTGCTGGGCAAGAATTTCGACGTTGAAGCTTTGGCCGAGTTGGACGAGGGCACACGCGATGCCATTCTGGCTGATCTGCCCAATGATGTAATCGCTTCTGCGATCAAAAAGCTTGATACCGATGATGCGCTTTATCTGATCGAAGATATGGAGCGCCACGAGCAGGTTGAAATTCTTTCGAAGGTTTCGAAAGAAGACCGCGTTACCCTGAGTCGTGGTTTGGACTATGCGGAAAACACGGCTGGCCGTTTGATGCAGACAGAGTTTGTGGCCGTGCCTGATACGTGGAATGTGGGCAAGGTGATTGACCATGTGCGTTCAGCCAAAGACATTCCGGAAGCATTTGTTGAAATTTATGTGACGGATGAAAGCCAGCGTTTGGAAGGGGCCGTGCCGCTAAGCCGTTTGTTGCGCTCGCACCGCGAGAAGCGCATCTCCGATATCATGGACCGCGAACAAACGGTTATTTCTGTGACGGATGACCAGGAAGACGTGGCTTATAAGTTTCAGCAATATAATTTGGTGTCAGCAGCCGTGACCGATAGCACGGGTCGGCTGGTCGGCATGGTGATGGTTGATGATATTCTCGACGTGATCCGCGAAGAGGCTGAGGACACTATCTTGCATTTGGGTGGTGTTGGTTCTGAGGAGGAAATCGGCGGCAGCGTGGTGGAGACAACCAGGCTTCGATTCTCTTGGTTGTTTGTCAATCTGCTCACAGCAATTTTGGCATCGTGGGTCATATCTTGGTTTGATGCCACCATCCAACAAATGGTGGCGATTGCCGTTCTCATGCCGATTGTGGCTTCGATGGGCGGCAATGCTGGTACACAGACGATGACGGTTGCTGTGCGCGCACTGGCCACGCGTGAACTTGGCCCAGTGAACGCGTTACGCGTGGTGTTTCGTGAATGCGCCGTGGGTTTGATCAACGGGTGTTTGTTCGCTGTGATTATCGGCATGTTCGTGTGGTGGTGGTTTGGTTTTGGCGGGCTTGGGCTGGTGATTGCCATTGCCATGGTCATCAATCTTTTAGCTGCAGCACTGGCTGGCATATTATTGCCACTGGTGCTTGATCACTTTGAAAGTGACCCAGCCATTTCCGCTGCCGTATTTTTGACAACTGTCACTGATGTCGTAGGGTTCTTCTCGTTCTTAGGCTTGGCAACGCTGTTTCTCAAGATGGGGTTCCTTAAATCATGATACGCATTTTAGTTTTATTATTGGTGCTGGTTCCATCGTTCGCACTGGCGCGCGATGCCAACTGGGCAAAGCCAATGACGTTGCAAGGCGTTGCCAATCTCAACCAGGTCACGCCATTCCTTTATCGTTCTGCTCAACCGGATGCAGGCGGCTTTGCCAATTTGGAAAAGTCGCTGAAGGTTAAAATCGTTATCGATCTGCGCGAAAGCCAGACTGACGCTGCATATCTGGGCGATTTAAAAATTAGACCGTTCTATGTCCCGATGAATGCTTTGCATATCACCAATGACGAAATCATTAGGGCGCTCACTTTGATCAGGGCACATGAAGGCGAAGGGCCGATATTGGTGCATTGCCAGCATGGCGCCGACAGGACTGGCGTGGTGATCGCCATGTACCGCATCATTTACCAAGGTTGGAGCAAGCAACAGGCCATCGATGAAATGAAAAACGGGGGATATAACTTTCATTCAATTTTTTTCAACATTCCGGCCTATATTAACAGCGCCGATATTGCAGCCCTAAAGGCAGCCCTTGCCATTGCTGGATGAAGTCGCTAGAACCCGGCCAAATTCACACCATTTTAAGGAGTTAAGCTTCCATGGCACGCGTTACCATCGAAGACTGCATTGATAAGTTGCCAAACCGTTTTGAATTGGTTCTGTTGGCCTCGCACCGTGCGCGTGCCATCGGGCAGGGCACACCGCTGACGATTGACCGCGATAATGACAAGGATCCTGTGGTTGCCTTGCGTGAAATCGCTTCGACCAACATCAATACTGATGATCTGCGCGAAGAATTCATCCACGCCATGCAAAAGCAGGTTGAAGTTGACGAACCAGAAGCCACCGAAATGCCGTTGATCGGCCACTCCGGTTCCATGTCCCATGATTCGGTTCAGGCACCAGAAGAAATGGAACAGATGACTGAAGAAGAACTCCTCCGCGGCCTCGAAGGCATGCCCCCAGCCGAAAGCCCAGGCAGCCAACGCAACGGATATTGATCGTTACTGATCAAAGAAATCAAGGCCGGATCAACAATCCGGCCTTTTTTTGCTCAACAAATTTGGTCGATTAATGCTTCGTCAACTGCACGCTCTGCGTGATCTCGCCCAGAGTTTTGCTGTTGGCATTCAAGGCTTCATCGGAACCCCAGAAGGTCAACATCAGGTAGGCACTTGGGTCAGACGTTTCAACAAGGGTGATCGCGAAATTGGTCGGGCCGTCTTTATCTTTGCCGCTGTAGAGAAAATCATGCATCTTGAGGCCGTTTTTTTCTGAGTCCGAGGTTTTCTGACTGCTCTGATCGAGAACCAGACCTTGGCTTGCCAACAGCTTTACTGTTTCAGCAACGGCGCCGGTAATGTCATCGGCTTTCACCGCTTCAACATCAATATAGATGCCGCGGTCAGGTGAGTTCATCTCAACGCCTTTGTCAGTTTCGTTCGGCTCCCAATCATCAGGCGCGTTGATAGTGGCAATAGCGTCTTCGGCCGGAATAGAAAAAACTTTGGCCTGAGCTGCAGGCGCAAACACCGCAAGCGCAACCGCCACCGCGGCAACGCTATAAATCGACTTTAATTTGAACATCATTTTTCTCGTGTTGAACCTCAGCCGGATTGGCCATCTGGATTATAGGAGCTTTAGACCTGTGCCACCAGTGAATTGCAGTACCTCATGTCTTCTCCCGTTTCTTTAACGGGATAGATGAGGGACCGCGGGCGAGGGAAAACTACGCTGCCCTTAATTCCCTCTCCTCGTTGAGGAGAGGGTTGGGGCCCGCGTAGCGCAGCGAAGTGGGAGGGTGAGGGGCCTTAACGCAAGCTCAGTTGTTTGTAATTAAGTGGGGTGTCACCGTAATCTTAACGCAAGCTCAGTTGTTTTATAATTAAGTGTGGTGTCACCGTAATAGAGAGGCCTTAACGCGGGTTCAGTCGTTTTATAATTAAGTGAGGTGTCACCGTAATACATCACCGTAATCTCACCGTAATCTCACCGTAATCTTGCGTTTTAACTTCGCCGCCGAGGGCGAACACATTTTGGCCATGGAGCAAAAGCATATGCTCAAATTGGAATCACGCGCGGACTTAAGATTCCGTTAACTGCACAAGCACTACACGAAAACCAATAATTAACCTTGAGGCGCCTGACTGATGCAATTTTCTGACATTCTAAACTCACTTGGCATCACGGTGCTGGATTTAGTGTCTTACATGGGCCTCGCCGCCTGCGCCACGATGAGCCTTGGCCTCATGCTTGGCATGTTGCTGGGCAGCAAATATGATCCGGTAGTATCATGGCCTCACCGCAGCATCCCAATTTTTCGCATTCACAATTGGCTTGCCTATCTCACGGTTGTGCTGGCGTTCGTACATCCAGTATTACTCTTGCTTGCACCCAAGGAGGGCTTTGGTCTGCTCGAAATTGCTGTGCCAATTCTTGGCCCAAAACAGCCGTTTGAAAACTCATTTGGGGCCTTAGCTCTATACGGAACCTTTGTCGTTGTGGCCACATCCTATATGCGCAAGCGCATGACGTTTCGGCGTTGGAAAGCCTTTCACTACGTCAACTATCTCACGGTTGGCACATTTTTGCTTCACAGTCTTCTGACCAATCCGAATCTTGATGGGAAAGAAATAAACTACACCGATGGCGGAAAAATATTCGTGGTCATCTGCGTGATTGTTGTCTTGTTAGCGGTGGCTTTGCGCGCGTTTTATGCAGGCAGGGCATCACGCGCGGGCGTGATCAATGCCGTTGCGGTGCGCGAGTCAGCAGCCCGTTGGGAAGGGCGCATGAAAGTTGCAAAGACTTTCGTGGAAACTGGCGCGGTGCGCACTTTCAGGCTGATGTTGCCCGAAGGCGGCAAGTTGCCCTTTAGTTGGAAGGCCGGACAATATCTCACGCTCAATCTTGAAACACCCACAGGAACAATCAAACGCGCCTATACCATTGCGTCGTCACCCAATCAAACGCGCTTTGTCGAAATAACCGTGAAGCGCGAAGCAACAGGTGTTGGCTCGGCTTTCCTGCATGATGAAATAGGCGAAGGCAGCTTCATTGATATTTTAGGGCCTGCCGGAACATTTACATTCACTGGCGACGAGTCAAAGGGAATTGTACTCATTGCTGGTGGCGTGGGCATCACGCCCATGATGAGCAAAATTCGCAATTTGACTGAGCAAGCTTGGGCGCATCCTGTTTGGTTGATATATGCAGTTCAAAAATTTGATCAAGTAATTTTTGTAAATGAACTGGCTATCTTGCGCGAACGCCATTCAAATTTCAATATATTGATCGTCCCAACGGATGTAACGGGCACAGACTGGACTGGACCCAATGGTTTTCTCACGGCACAAATTGTGAAAAATTTTATTCCAGACATTGAGGCACAACGCGTACACGTTTGCGGGCCAGCACCGATGATGAATGCGGTTCTCTATATCTTACGGGGCCTTCAGGTGCCTGATGATAGTGTGTTCACAGAATCCTTCGGCGCAATTCCCGTTGATACCAGCGCCGACGCTGGCGAAGAAGTGCAAATCGTATTCAAACGATCCAACCGCAGCGTGATGGCCAAGCGCGGCGAAAATATCGTGCGTGTGGCCGAAGCCAACAATATCGCAATCGATTACTCATGCCGGAGCGGTGAATGCGGGTCATGCCGATGCAAGGTGTTGGAAGGAGATGCCAGAATGCCAAAAGGGACATCGCTTTCAGATAAAGACATCGCCAAAGGTGAAATTCTCGCCTGCGTCGCTCGCGCCGTATCAAATAAGTTGGTGCTGGATTTGTAGATGAAGGTATGAGGATATTCGGCGTCCACCATATCACCGTAAACCGTTTTAAAATTAAGTGGGGTGTCACCGAAATACTTTGCTTTCGCTCAGCGTTCGGCTTTTTTCATTGCTTCCACAATTTCCATCGTCTCTACCGAAACGCGCGTCACGCGGGCCAATAGATCAATCACTTTTTCTTTGTAATCCGCAAAACGATAGGTGTTGAATTTCTCGCGTATTGTCGGGTCTTTGGGTTTCTTCTCTTTGTATTGATCTAATATCCATTCAAGGCCAGAGCGATTGCCAAGGCGATAGTCCCATGCGGAAGCGGGAATGCCCGAAAGCTGTGTGGCGCTGTCCAGCTTAATGCTGCCATTGTCTTTGTCAGCTTTCAACATGGGCTTGGGCGCGGCATCGTCTGTTGGCACATCAACCCGCGTTAAATCCCAAGGCTTCACAGTTTCATAGCCAATATGCAGCGCCATCAACTTTGCGCCCCAATCAGCCCATTGTTGAAAATCCGGATAAAACGGAATGCGCGGAAATTCGCGCTTCAAATTGATGGCATATTTCTCGCGGTAAACGGGGTCATGCAACACGCCATAGACATAGTTGAAGATCGCGTCCTTGGTGATCGTCTTGTCTTTGTAGTGCGCCTGAAACTGCTTGAGCCCCCAGTCGGTTATGTTGTCGATGCGTTCAGAGGACTCTGCATATCTGTGTCGAGGCAAACAAACTGCACCAGCGGCGGCTCCAACCAAGTGTAAATCAGGCAATACATTTGAAGAGATTACCATCCATGGCTTTTGAGCTGTTGAGTCCGTCAAAGCGATGTAGGGGTTAAAAAGCCTTGGTAAGTCAAAAGGAAATATGGTGTCCTGCTGATAAGTTCTATGAACAATTGCCGGCCTGTAATATGTAAAACTGCGAACATACGGTCGATATTGGCAAACCCTAATTGCGTCAGGGATGAATTCTAAGCAGAGTTTTGAAGGATAGCCAACGGATTGGAAAGATGATTCATTCTCGGAGTTTGATTCGGGAGTTGGATGATGTCTGGCAAATCTCCATT
>JAYTSN010000060.1:0-2166 GCA_043745625.1 Aestuariivirga sp.
TCTGGCTTGGCAGCTTGAACTTCCTTAGCGATAAGGCGGCCTACACCAACGTTATCGAAAGTGATGTAAAGTGCGTTTGGATCTTCGAATTGCACGTCATAGGCAATCGACTTGATACCAGCATCAGACAATGCCTTGATGGATGGGAGGATTGCATCTGAGTCAAATGCAACAACCAATACAACGTCTGGTTTTTGGCTGATCAGACCTTCAATGTCAGCAGCCTGCTTTTGGGCAGAGCCTTGAGCATCTGTTGAAATGTACTTGTTGCCAGCAGCTTCTACAGCAGCCTTAATTGCAGCTTCGTCAGTCTTCCAACGTTCTTCTTGGAAAGTCTTCCAAGAAACAGCGATTGTTTTGCCAGCGGCCATTGCTGTGCTTGCAGCACCGAGCATCATAGCGCCCGTCATCATAGCGATGATTGTTTTTTTCATTCAATATTCCTCCAAAATAGGTGACAAATATAAGCAGAAAACATAAAATCAGAATTCAGATTAAGCGGAAAATTGACTGTTGAGGTTTGACATAAGTTATTTAAAACTCATGCGTCACAACAAACACTCCGGTCATGCAATAGGTAAACGCTCCCAAACTTTCTCGCTCATGTAATCCTGAGCTTTAAATTCCAATGCTAACAATTTTCATTGCGCACGGGATATTGCGCAAGTAAATTTCACTGTCAACGACTCTTTTTTTGAGTGGCGCAATTTTGAAGTTGCAAATTTTCTGAAATTGCACAAGGTCGATGATGCGCTCGGAAACTGACATTTAGGTCATGCTTGGCATAGTCGCGCAATTGTAATTAAGGCACTAAAGTGAGTTACGCATGAGAATTGTTACAAATTTGACCGCAGCGTTTTTGATATTGGCGTTCACTTTAACTTCAGCCCAAGCTGCAGTTCCGCAGGATGTGTTTCGCAATTGGTATAAGCTTGCGCTCGAATTGGTGCGCCATACCGCAACTTATACGCCGCCCGTAGCCAGCCGATCGTTTGCATATCTCAGCATCGCCGCTTTTGAAGCCACAGCGTCCGGCCCTGGCACATTGAAATCTCTGAGTGGCCAAATTCAAGGCCTGCCGATTGCGCCGCAGCGTGCGGTTGGCAAAGCCTATGATGAGGCTGTTGTGATGCAGGCTGCTATGGCGACAATGGTGGAGAGTTTATTTTCAAACACTGGCCCTACTGGGCACCACGCCATTACCGCTTTTGAAAATAAAATGGCACGTGATGTTAAACAAAATGTGCCTGAAAATGTTGTCAAGCGCAGCGAAATTTTTGGCCGCCACCTCGCTGAAAGTATATTAAAATGGTCGATGGATGATGGCGGGGCCGTCATTCAAAACATGGGCTTTTCGAGTGACTATGTGCTGACCAAAGGCCCCGGCCATTGGGTGCCAACCAACACGGTTGACCTGCAACAAAAACCACTCCTCCCAAACTGGGGCAAGAACCGCAGTTTTGCGATGCCAAATGGGGCAACATGCAAACTGCCTGCGCCACCAGAATATAGCGAAGATAAAAATTCAGAATTCTATAAGCAGGCCATGGAAGTGGTAGACGCAAAAACAAATATCACGCCAGAGCAAAAAGCGCTTGCACGGTTTTGGGCTGATGATGCCATGCTGTCGGTCACCCCTCCAGGCCATTGGATTTCAATTGCGTTTCAAATTCTTGAAAAACAAAATGCTGATATGGATAAATCAGTCGATGTGTTGGCGCGGCTGAGCATTGCCCAAGCTGATGCTTTTATCGGATGCTGGAATGCAAAATTTCAATATGATCTTCTGCGCCCACTCACCTATATCAAGCGTGTGATCGACCCCAAGTGGGAGACGCTTATCAACACGCCACCTTTTCCAGAATATCCAAGTGGCCACAGCACACAATCAGCTGCCGCAGCTTTAGTGCTCAGCCAAGCCTTTGGCGAAAACTTCGCGTTTACTGATGAGACAGGAACCAAAGATGGTCTAAAGCCGCGCAGCTTTATAAGCTTTTTTGCTGCAGCCGAGGAAGCCGGAATGTCGCGCCTTTATGGTGGCATTCATTACCGGGCGGCAATCGAGAGCGGATTGGCGCAAGGCCGCTGCATTGGTGCGTTTGCCACAGCCCTGAAAACTCGGAAATAATCATGCGTCCATTTATTCTTGTAACACTTTTGCTGACA
>JAYTSN010000061.1:0-2165 GCA_043745625.1 Aestuariivirga sp.
AGGTTTTCGGTCTCAAAAGCTTCGAACACACCAAGTGCGGCAGCGCAGGCCACGGCGTTACCTGCGTAAGTGCCGCCAATGCCGCCTGGGTCTGGCGAATCCATGATCTTGGCGCGGCCTGTGACGGCAGCGAGCGGGAAGCCACCTGCGAGAGACTTTGCAGTGGTCAACAAATCAGGCTCAACACCATAATGTTCCATGGCGAAGAATTTTCCGGTGCGGCCAAAGCCCGATTGAATTTCGTCGGCGATGAGCAAAATACCATGTTCATCGCAAAGTTGGCGCAGGCGCACCATCAGCTCTTTTGGCGCGATATAAAAACCACCTTCGCCTTGCACAGGCTCAATGATGATGGCGGCGACGCGTTGTGGCTCCACGTCGGCTTTAAACAGCAGCTCAATGGCGTGAATTGAGTCTTCAACACTAATGCCTTTGTGCTCCACTGGGAACGGCACGTGCCAAATGCCAGCAGGCATGGGGCCGAATTTGGCTTTGTAAGGCAGAACTTTTCCGGTCAGGGCCATGCCCAGCAACGTGCGGCCATGAAAGCCGCCGTGGAAGGCGATAACGTCTGAGCGGCCTGTGTAGCAGCGCGCAAATTTGACTGCGTTTTCGACGGCCTCGGCGCCAGTGGTGACCAAGGCCGATTTCTTCTCGCCGGAGATTGGCGCTTTCTCATTTAGCTTTTCGCACACTTCAATGAATGGTGCGTAAGGCATGACCATGGCGCAGGTATGGGTGAAAGCTTCAAGTTGCTCGTAAACGCGCTTCATTACCAACGGATGGCGGTGACCGGTGTTGACCACTGCGATGCCGCCGCCAAAATCAACATAGCGATGGCCTTCAATATCCCAGATTTCGGAATTCTCGGCTTTCGCTGCCATAACTGCAGCGCCCATGCCAATGCCGCGCGAAACGGCTTTGGCGCGGCGATCAACCCAGGCTTTGTTGGAACCAGGGGGTTGATGTTTGATGGGTGCGTTCATGAGAAATCTCCGGATTTAAGTGTTGGTGCATCATAGCCCTGTTGACCTTTGTCTCGCAAACGGATTCAGTGGGGCCAGAAAACGGAGTCCAATTTTGAGCGATCTCATTCATATGACGGCGGTTGATGTCGTTTCAGAACTTAAAAGCGGCGCGGTTTCACCTTTGGAACTGTTGGATGTTCTAGAGGCGCGCATTGCCAAAGTTAATCCTGCCATCAACGCGTTGCCCAGCTTGTGTTTTGACCGGGCCAGAGCGCATGCGCGGCAATTAATGCGTAAGCCAATGGCTGAGCGCGGTTTGTTGGCCGGGCTTCCGGTTCCAATCAAAGATCTGACGGATGTTGCGGGCGTCCGCTCCACGCAAGGTTCGCCAATCTTTGCGAATAAAATTGCAATTGAGTCTGATTTATTGGTGAAGCATTTGGAAGGCGAGGGTGGCATAGTTTATGCAATGTCGAACACGCCGGAGTTTGGCGCAGGCGCTCATACATTCAATGAGGTATTCGGCGTCACGCGCAATCCATGGAATTTGAAATTGTCTGCAGCGGGGTCATCGGGCGGTGCGGCAGCTGCGCTTGCCAGTGGCATGGCGTGGTTAGCGCATGGGTCTGATATGGGGGGATCGCTTCGTAACCCGGCAAGTTTCTGCGGTGTTGTTGGAATGCGACCTTCGCCGGGGCGCGTTGCATCCTCGGTGTACGGAAAGATTGATGGCACGCTGGGGCTTGAAGGGCCGATGGCACGGAATGTTTCTGATCTCGCTTTGCTGTTTGACGCCATGGTCGGGGCAGAGCAGGGCGATCCACTTTCCCTGCCGCGAGAGGACAATTATTCATATGCAATTTCAAAAGGCTGGAAACCAAAGAAGGTGGCGATCAGCCGTGATTTAGGGATCACACCTGTTGATCCTGAAGTGGCCCAGATTGTGCTGGCCGCTGCAGAAAAGCTACAGGGCGCCGGGGTGATTGTTGAAGAGGCACACCCTGATCTTTCAGAGATGATGGCATGTTTTCAAACTTTACGTGCGCTTGGTTTTGCGGTGGGCATGAGGCAGCTCCTAATTGATCATCGTGATCTGCTTAAACCTGAAGTGATATGGAATATTGAAAAGGGACTGGCTTTATCAGTTGACGATATAGCAAAGGCCGAGGCACAGCGCGGGATGCTGTTCCACAGGAT
>JAYTSN010000062.1:0-16976 GCA_043745625.1 Aestuariivirga sp.
TGCATTCGCTTGGCATGAAAGGCGCAATCCGTCGGAATTGGACAAAGATTCAGCATGAAGCGCTGGATTTTCAAACCCGCGCAAATGATGCGGGCGCGCGCTATAGTATGTTCAGCAAAGTGTTTCGTATGATCACGCAATCAGCAATGCTTGGCGCTGGCGCATGGCTTGCAATTAAACATGAAATTTCTGGCGGTTCGATCATTGCCTCTTCCATTATCATGGGACGCGCTCTGGCACCTGTGGAGCAAGCGGTTGGAAATTGGCAACAGTTTTTAGGATTTCGAAAAGCGTTTGAGCGATTGAACCGTGTTCTCGATGTTGTTGCACCGGAAGAACAGCGCATGACACTGCCTGATCCGAAAGGATTTTTGGACGTCGAAAATTTAGTCGTCATGTTGCCAGGTTCAGATAAGCCCATTTTGCAGGGCATCAACTTTAAAGTTGAACCAGGTCAGGGCCTTGGAATTATTGGCCCGACCGGGGCTGGTAAATCTACACTGGCGCGGGCTTTGGTGGGGCTGATTGCGCCGACGCGCGGCTCTGTGCGATTAGATGGCGCAACATCAGATCAGCGTGAAGATGACGAGCGTGGCCGCCTTATCGGTTACCTTCCGCAAGACACGCAGATTTTTGATGGTACTGTGGCGCAAAATATATCGCGCTTTGTGGAAGCGCCTGATTCCAAGAAAATTGTGGAGGCAGCTCAACTGGCCAATATTCACGATTTTATCATGCGTCTGCCACAAGGTTACGATACGCCGCTCGCAGAAGGGGGCAGCAGGCTCTCTGCTGGCCAACGCCAACGCGTAGCATTGGCGCGGGCTTTGTTTGGTGATCCGGTTTTGTTTGTGATGGATGAGCCAAATTCGAATTTGGATGCTGATGGAGAAATTGCTTTGGACAGGGCTATCCGTGCCAGCATCAAGCGTGGGGCTGCGGTTATTGTCGTGGCGCATCGGCCAAGCGCATTGCACGCGATGGATAATTTGTTGGTGCTGACCAATGGGCAAGTTGCGGCGATGGGAACCCGCGATGAAATTATGCGCAAAGTTACAACGCCACCGCCACAGAGCCAACCCATGCCGCAACCTATGGCGCCAACTATGCCGCAGCAAATTGCATTGCCTGTTGGTTATCAAACAGCGCCAGCTCGTAACCGGAATTAAGAACATGAAACTGATCAACACAAATCGTTCATTGCGCTCAACACAATTGTTTGGCTTTGCCAGCGTTTTCGCCATGCTTGGGGTATTTGGCGGATGGACGGCTTTTGCCGAATTAAACGGTGCGGTGATTGCGCCTGCAACGATTATTGCTGAAAGCTATTCGAAAAAGGTTCAGCACCGCGAGGGTGGCAATATTTTGCGCATTCTCGTGAAAGATGGTGAAGTGGTGCAGGCTGGCCAAGACATGGTGTTGCTTGATCCGACCGAAACCAAGGCTGAGCTTAGCATTATCAACAGTCAGCTATCAGAACTGTTGCTCAAAAAGGCCCGCTTAGATGCGCAGCGTGACGGAAAGAGCGATTTGGCCATTCCGGTTGCTCTACAAGGCAAAGAGTCAGATCCCGCAATTGCTGAAATCCTGGCTGGGCAGAAGAGATTACTGACATCGGTTGAGAACACGGTGCTTAGTAAAAAAAACCAGTTGAATGAGCAGATTGGGCAGTTGTCAGACCAAATGAAAGGTTACGGATCGCAAATTGATGCCGGACTTCGCCAGCTTGTGCTGATCAAGACTGAAACGGACGCGTTGCGCAAACTTCAACTGCAAGGGCTTTTGCCTGCCAGCCGCGTTATGGCGATGGACCGTGAAACGGCGCGGTTAGACGGCGAGCAGGGACAGTTGGCCGCAAATAAGAGCGGTGCTGAAACCAAGATTGGTGAAATCAAGCTTCAGATCATTCAAGTGGAAGAAGAAGTGCGCAATCAAGCTTTGAATGATTTACGCGATACGGAAACGAAAATCTCTGAACTTGAGGGCCGGCGTGTGGCATCTGATGCCAAACTTGCGCATCTTTCGATCAAAGCGCCGATCACTGGAACGATTTATCAACTTAATATCCACACGGAGGGCGGCGTTGTGGCACCCGGTGAAACTTTGATGATGATTGTGCCGCAAGGTGATGATTTGGTTTTGCAAGCACAAATAGCCCCCAATGACATTTCTCACGTTCATGTTGGTCAGCCTGCACATATTCGTTTCAATTCTTTCAGTGCGCGGGTAACGGCTGAAATTTCAGCAGAGGTAACGCAAGTTGCTGCAGATACAACACGTGTGGATGCGCAGACACCGCCGTTTTATGCAATCAGGCTTGTAATATCGGCAAAAGAGTTGGAGAAACTGGGCGATAATAAATTGCGACCCGGCATGTCGGCTGAAGCTTTTATTCAAACGGAGGCTCGCTCGCCATTTTCGTATCTGGTGAAGCCTTTGGTTGATCAATTCTCGCACGCTATGCGTGAAAGCTAGATCCACCTGAACTTAAAATACACCGACACAGTGCAATTTTGACTTTTTTATGAAAAGTCAAAACGCTTGAATGATACAACCGTTTAACGGTTTGTTAGGTTTAAATACCCTGCGTTAGCAACCAAGTTTTAACCCTAACAGTTCATTATCCTGGTTATGAAAGTTCGTAGCGTAGCATTAGCGTTTGTTAGTTCCGTATATCTTGTAGCGTTAGGCGCAAATTTCGGCTCAGCACTCGCCACCACAAACCCAATTGCGTCTCAAGCCTATCAGGCGCTGGCCGCAGGCGATACCGCGAAAGCCATTTCGCTTTATTCATTTGCCATTGAAACACGTGCATTGGAGCCAGAACTATTGGCAAATGCGCTGCTCAATCGCGCATTGGCTTATCAGCAGCAAAATCAAACCGCGAAAGCGGTTGATGATTACAGCGCAGCGCTGAGCCTTGATGCGATGTCCGCGCAGCTTCGCGCGACAGCATTGTATAATCGTGGACTTTCACAACAGAAGCTGGGCAAAGGCCCATTGGCGATTGAAGATTATACCAGCGCCTTGATGCTTAATCCTTCTTTCTCACATGCATTTTTAAGTCGTGCAAATGTGTTGCGCGAGAGTGGCCAATATTTATTTGCGCTTTCAGATTATGAGCGTGCGTTGAAATATGGCCACCCAGAACCAGCGCGGGTTTATTTTGGTGAAGCGCAAACTTATGAATTGTTGAACCGCAAAATTGATATGCGGCAGATGCTAGACTCCGCCTTGTTGGCTGATAGCAGTTTTAAACCTGCGCAAGAGAAACTTGAGAGTCTGAAGTTAGAACAAACATCCAGCCTTTCTGCACCAGAGGCGCAATTAGCCAGTGCGGATCAGATTTTGACCAGTTCAACCGTTCCTGTTGGCGGCACGACGATTGTTCACAAACCTGATTTGCCGAAAGGTGTTGAGCCACCTGCTGAACTATTAGCTACTGAAGATGCGGGCAATAATATCACTGTCGCTCAAGTTGATCAGCCTGCCGATGGCAAATCACAAAAACTGTATGTCGACAGGTTGCCTGGTGTTCAAGAAGTTGCAGCGGCAAATACATTTGCAGCTGACAAGGTCGTGGCGCTTGCTGAAGTTCCGGCGATTCCAAAAAAACAACAAATCAAGCCTTCGAAGGCGAAAGATGTTGTTGCTGAAGAGCCAGCAGATGCTGCAATTGAGACGGCAAGCATAACGCCAGCAGCGCAAACTCCTGCGGCCAAAGCAGCGCCTTCGGGCTGGGGCGTGCAAGTTGCCTCAGCTGCAAGCGAAGAGTCGGCGTGGACAACTTGGAAAAACATGCAGAAGCGTTTCAAAATATTGGGCAGCAAATCTCCGGTTGTCGTAAGGGCTGATCTTGGAACCAAGGGTATATTCTACCGCGTTAGGTTGGCTGGTTTTGGTGATCAGAACGGTGCCAAATCTGAGTGTAATACTCTGAAAACAAAAGGCGTTTCGTGTTTTGTCAGTAAATCTGACGGTGCAACCTAAAGTCTCGAACAATGGATATGATTTACATTCAGGCCAAACGCCTGAAGCCGGGAAGTGCGGTTGCTGTTTCAGCTAACATCGGAATCGCGCCCACTTCAACTTTTCAGTTTAAAACTGTGGATATTGGTTATTTTCATAAATCATCATATCGCAAAAGGATGAGTTCAGCCTCTACCCAACCCCGCACATAGTTTAAAATATCTTCCGGGTTTGCTGTTTGATTTTCCATTTGCTGACCTGCGCGTTGCAAATTTTCTCTTTGCGAAATCAGTTCAAACAAAAATGCTTCATCGCGGCCTAACAAGTGAAAGCGCGGCGCATCACACTGTCGCCAAACTAAAAGGTGTTGTGGTGCATCGAGCAAATGCGGTTTTGGTGGTCGCTCTTCGCATTTCATTGCCGACCAGATGCTGGTTGTGTTTTGCTTGAAAAGCAAAATTTGTGCTGATGAAACAAAATTGAAAATGATTTGTTCGCGTCTCGGCGATGCAAGCTGTTCAAACGTGGAAATATCCATCAGCTTTTCGTCTGGGGCATTAAGTGCGAAATTTAGGGCGAGTTCGAGATCGGCCAGTTCCAATATTTCTGGATTACGCTGCACGAGAGATTGAACTGCAATATATTGCAGCAGATTTTTCTTAATCTCAGTCGGGTCGACTGGTAGATCTGGATATGACCGAATGTAATCGCGGGTTAATTTATTAAAAGCGATATCGCCCAAATACGCATAGAGAAACCCCAGTTCATTCGCCAAATAGCCAATCAACGGAGCTGGGGGTGGAAGGCCTAGCTTAACAGGCCTGCTGATGGGCGCGGTTTGCATCACACCTATATGAAAGAATGGCCAAGATTAAGCGAATAAACATCGGCATTTAGCGTTCAATTGCTTGTGAACGCCGCGTCACTTCAGCAGGAATGTGATCTTCATATTGACGCGCCATTCGGACACTTTGCCATTTTTGACCATGCATTTGATATCTTGAACCCAAGCACTCTCAATATTATCTAACGTCTTGTCGGCACGTTGGATGCCTGTTTCGACAGCATCTTCAATGCTTTTGGATGAAGACGAGGTTAGTTCGATAACTTTAGCGACGGTGGACATTTGATGTTCCTTTCAAAGCTTGTGGAAACTGAATTCAGTTGGTTCTCTAAACGGTGGTTCAGCCTATAATGGTTTAAATCAGTTCCTCTGGGTTGTACTATGCCATGGCTTTACATCTAATCAAACTCTGTGTTGGCGTTTCTGAAATCGAGGAAATGAACTCTTGGGTGAAGATTTCAAAGAAAAGCAAAGAAGAACTGGATCACGTTACGCGCATGTTTCCGCGACGGAAAGACGAGATTTTGTCAGATGGTTCGCTTTATTGGGTGATCAGAGGCTTGATCTTGTGTCGCCAGCCTATTGCTGATTTGCAAGAGGTGACGGGGGCTGACGGGATTCATAGGTGCCGCATTGTTTTTAAACCACAAATTATCGAAGTGCGACCTACGCCAAGACGGGCGTTTCAGGGATGGCGTTATTTGAAAGCGGAAGATGCGCCCATTGACCTGCCGCGCGGCGAAAAGGGCAGTGATTTGCCCGATAAGATGCGGCGTGAGCTTGTGGAGCTGGGGTTGATTTAAACCGCGATGTTATCAATTAACCTGGTTTTGCCCAGCCAGGCGGCGGCAATCAACCTTAATGGTTCATCAGCACTGCGTGGTACGGCCAACGTTTCTGCATTGCGCGCCGTTACATAATCAACTTTGAACCCCAAAGTGGTGAGCGAGCGTGAGGCAGCCCTTGTAGCGGTTTGCTGGTTTATGCCACTGCGAATTTTCTCTGCCGCTTGTTGCAAATTTTTATGAATGGCGGTGGCTTGGGCTCGTTCAATTTTTGAAAGATAGCGATTGCGCGAGGACATTGCCAAACCGTCTTCTTCGCGCCTTGTGGTGATGCCGACGACTTCGATTGGAATATCTAAATCCTTAGCTACGCGGGTCACGACCATGAGTTGCTGATAATCTTTCTCGCCGAACATGGCGAAGTTAGCGCCTGACTGGATAAAAAGTTTTGAGACCACAGTGGCCACACCGTCAAAAAAATGTGGGCGATATTTATCCTCAAGGCCAACTTTCGCGGGGCCTTCAATATGAATTGTAGTTGAAAAATCTAGTGGATAAATGCTGTCTGGGGTGGGCGCATAAATCAGCGGCACGCCTTCTATGCCTAGTTTTTCGACGTCGCCTTCTTCGTCACGCGGGTAACGGCTCAGATCTTCTTTAGCGCCAAACTGCTTGGGGTTCACGAAAATAGATACGACAACCCGGTCTGCACGTTTGAAACCTTCACGCACCAAATCGAGATGGCCTTCATGCAAGGCGCCCATGGTGGGGACGATGGCATAGCTCAGCCCTTCGGCCTTCCAGCGGGCGGTTTCGCGGCCGAGCGATGTGACGTTACGTATGATTTTGGGTATCATGATTTTTTTGGCTTTGTGATGGTGATTGGCAGGATGGGGCTTTCCTTTACCTCTTGCATCACGAAATAAGAATGCGTGCCTTCGATCATTGGCAGGGTGCTTATCACGCCGCCTAGAATTTCTCGATATTCGCTCATGTCGCGCACCCGAAGCTTTAAAAGATAATCAAATCCACCGCCAACCATATGGCATTCGAGAATCTGTTTCACGGGTTTTACTGCAGCATTGAATTTTTCCAAAGTGGCTTCATCAGTGCCTCGCAATTTTACAGTCACGAAGACCATTAAAGCTTGACCCAAAGCTTTTGGTGAGACACGCGCATGATAGCCGGTGATCACGCCTGATTGTTCAAGCTTCTTAATCCGCATGGTAATGGGCGTGGGCGAGAGGTTGATGCGTTTAGAAAGTTCGACAACAGATGTCCTGCCATCGGTTTGGAGATGGCGCAAAATCTGTAAATCGATGGCATCTACATGTTCTGTTGAAATCTCATTTTTCATAATAAATGCCTGAATTTTAGCTGCTTTATAGTGATTATCACTATTTTACTTGAAAAATGAAGCGAAAAATAAAAATTGAATTTTGCTATTTTGGGACATCCTAGGAGACTCGAATGCAGAACATGATTGATCGCAGCAAAATTGACACCAGCCTTTTTCGCGATGAGACAGCTTTGGTTCTCGAGCTTGCAGCAAAGGCCAAGCTGTCGCCAAGTAATGACCAAAAAGTTTTGACGATGGCGAAAGAATTGGTGCTGGCCGTTCGCAATAACCGAAAGGCGCAGGGCAGTATTGATGCATTCATGCAGGAATATTCACTTTCATCTCAAGAAGGTGTGGTGTTGATGTGTTTGGCTGAAGCGTTGTTGCGCATTCCTGATGCGGCGACGGCAGACCGACTGATTGCCGATAAGATTGGTGGTGGCAACTGGCAAGCGCATTTGGGGCAGTCTGAATCATTGTTTGTGAATGCATCGGCTTGGGGCCTGATGCTAACGGGCAAGATCATCACAATGGGGCAGGATGTGAGCTCGGATGGTTTTGGATTTTTAAAACGCCTCGTGCACAAATCTGGTGAGCCGATTTTGCGCAACGCCATTAAACAAGCCATGCGCATTATGGGACGACAATTTGTTTTGGGCCAAGACATGAGCGAAGCTTTGAAATTCGCACGGGTGGAGGAAGCAAAAGGCTATCGCTATAGCTACGACATGTTGGGCGAAAGCGCCATGACGATGGCGGATGCGGAGCATTATTTTAGAGCTTATCAATCGGCAATCAATGCACTTGTCGGTGGTAGTGATGTGCTTGTTAGTTCTTCGCTGTCGGTAAAGCTATCGGCGCTTTATCCGCGTTATGAGGAAAAGCACCGCGTTAAAGCACTTAACCATTTGTTCGATGCCGTTTTGCAATTGGCTGTTCGCGCAAAAGAATTGAACATTGGTTTGACACTGGATGCTGAGGAAGTGCCAAGGCTCGATCTTTCGCTGGAATTGTTTGAGAGGCTTGCGACAGAGTCGCGGCTCGATGCATGGAACGGGCTTGGACTTGCGGTGCAAGCTTATGGGAAGCGGTCGTTGCCGGTTTTGGAGTGGCTCGCAGAATTAGCGCAAACCTCTGGTCGAATTCTGCCTGTACGGCTTGTGAAAGGTGCTTATTGGGATACGGAGATAAAGCGGGCGCAAGAGGCGGGCTTGGAAGACTTCCCGGTTTTTACGCGCAAGGTTTGCACTGATGTGAGTTATCTCGCTTGCGCTCGGTTTATGCTTTCGCGGCGCGATGTGTTTTATCCGCAGTTTGCAACGCATAATGCACAGACGGTTGCTGCTGTGCGGGTGATGGCTGGTGATGATAACGCGTTTGAGTTTCAGCGGCTACATGGCATGGGGCAGGTGCTTTATGACCAGATGATTGGGGAGCACCCATGCCGTATTTATGCGCCTGTGGGCAGCCATAAGGATTTGCTGGCCTATCTGGTGCGGAGGCTTTTGGAGAATGGCGCCAATACATCTTTTGTGAACAGGTTAGCTGATGATGAAGCACCGCTGGATGATATTGTTGCGAACCCGGTTGATGTTGCTTTGGCTTTGAAGAATGTGCCGCATCCACACATCCAAAAGCCTGCCGCATTATTTGCCCCTCGGGTTAATTCTTCTGGCGTGCCGTTGTGGCGTGACAGCGACCGTCAAGCTTTGACAATTGGTGTTGAAGAAGTTTTGAACAAAAAATTTGAAGCATCGGCGATTGTCGACGGTGCGACGCTTCGAGATGGGCGGCAGCGCCAGATTGTTTCGCCTCAGGATCTTTCGGTACAAGTTGGAAAAGTTTGGGAGGCGAGTGACGCCAGTATCAGAAGAGCGATGGATAGTGCGGCGCTCTGCCAACACTCATGGGATGCGCTTGGTGGTTCGGCGCGAGCTGCGATTTTGGAACGGGCAGCAAATTTGTTCGAGGAGCACCGCGCCACGTTTGTGGCATTACTGGTGCGCGAGGCGGGCAAGACGCTTGATAATGCCCTAGGCGATTTACGCGAGGCTGTGGATTTTCTGCAATTTTATGCCAGCGAAGCGCGCGCGAAATTTTCTGCGGCAGTTCGCTTGCCGGGGCCAACAGGCGAGATCAATGAACTCACACTTCATGGACGTGGTGTGTTTGCTTGTATCTCGCCATGGAATTTTCCGCTGGCAATTTTTACTGGGCAGGTTGCGGCTGCCTTAGCGGCGGGTAATGCGGTTATTGCTAAGCCTGCCGAACAAACACCGTTAATAGCGTTTGAAGCGGTTAAACTTTTGCATCAAGCAGGCGTGCCGGTTGGCGTGTTGCAATTTTTGCCGGGTGATGGTGCGCGAATTGGCAAGGTTTTGCTTAATCATCCAGCCCTTGCTGGTGTGGCGTTCACAGGTTCGAATGATACAGCTCGCATCATCAACCGAACTCTTGCTATGCGCGAAGGTTCTATTCCCAGCTTTGTGGCTGAGTCAGGCGGCATGAACGCAATGATTGTTGATTCATCTGCTTTGCCCGAACAAGCCGTGCGCGATGTCGTGGCATCGGCCTTTGATAGTGCTGGGCAACGCTGTTCCGCAGCGCGCATTTTGTTTGTTCAGGATGATATCGCAGATAGGGTTATGGAGATGTTGAAGGGCGCGATGGAGATGCTGAAGATTGGTGATCCATTCGATTATTCAACTGATGTTGGGCCAGTGATTGATGCAGACTCAAAGAAGATTCTCAACGAACATAAAGCTTCGATGGCGCGCGATGCACGTGTGATTTTGGATATGCCGATTCCCGAAAAATGTATGGGCGGTAATTTCGTTTCACCCGCCGCTTACGAATTGAAGTCGATCAAATTGCTTTCACGCGAAGTGTTTGGGCCAATCTTGCATGTTGTAAGATTTGAAGGTGACCAGTTTGATAATATTTGCGATCAGATTAACGCCATGGGATATGGTCTGACACTAGGACTTCATACGCGCATTGAATCGGTGGCGAAGAAATTGCGCGCCAAAATGCGCGTTGGAAATATTTATGTGAACCGGAATCAGATTGGAGCAGTGGTTGGCGCACAGCCCTTTGGTGGGGAAGGATTGTCAGGAACAGGATCAAAAGCGGGCGGTCCATACACCTTAACTCGCCTTTCGATTGAGCGAGTTTGTTCAACAGATTCAACAGCTTCAGGTGGAAATGCTGAACTTATTAACATTTGATTAAGGATTGACGCTTACAGCAGATCAATAATTAATGGATAATGAAATGGCAAACTTATTAGCCACGGTGGACCGCAAACCGTTTTTGACGTTTGAGGAAGCAACTGGGTTCTTGGAGGAGACAACCAAGCGCTCTGGTGTTAAGCACTTGTCCTATTGGTATCTGCAGTTTTCCGATGATCTGCCTGATCAAGTTGTGTGGGTTGCCACTTATGATCCCAATTATATGAATCAGTATATGAAAAACTTTACTCCACTTGGCGATCCGGTGATGGATGAGTTGCGAGATGGACGAATTGTTGATTGGACTGAGTGGATGGCGGTTGATGAAACGCTGCATCACATCCACACGGAAGCGGATAAGTATGATGTTCCAAAATATGGCATATCGATGCATATTCCGGTGGGAAATCAGGATAAAGTTGTGTTTTCAGTTTGCCTAGAGTCAGATGACGAAAGTTGGCCTGAAGTGCGGCAAACTTTGGTGAAGCGGTTCAAGCCATTCGCACTCGAATTTCATAAACGTATGGCACCCATGATGCATGCCCGCCAAAAAGGCGATGCAGTTTACGCGTTCTAATCTCAATCTTTGCGCGTTGTGAAAGCGAGACCGCGCTCGACAGCCTGATTACCAAACTTTCCTCGAATCTTATCCATGGCGATTTCTGCTTTAGTGCGCGCAACTTCACTTGCATCAAGCGAACTTTCTTCTTCTGCAGTTTGACGTTCGACAAGGTGTGAAATGCCCACGCCTAGAAGCCTGAAACTTCGTTTTCCAGTTTCTTTTTTCAGCAATGGGTTTGCGGCCTCGAATATCTTGTGCGCCAGATTGGTTGCATCATCGTAAGAAGCTGTGCGTGTTAGCGATTGAAAGTCTTTGGTTTTGAGTTTTAGTGTTACGGTAAAGCCTGCCATGTGCGAAGCTTTGGCGCGGCGCGAAACTTTTTGTGCCAAATTCCAGAGTATCGGTTCCAGTGTTTGATACTCGCTGATGTCTTCGTTGAAAGTGGTTTCAGCGCTGATGCTTTTTGTTTCGCGTTCGGTTGAAACTTCCCGCACGTCTTCGCCGCGCGACAGGTGATAAAGCCTCGCCCCCATGTTGCCAAATTTCCGCATGAGGTCGTTTCTTTCCATGGTCTGCAATTGGCTGATCATGGTGATGCCGCCTTTGGCGAGTTGGGCTTGAGTGGCTTTGCCCACGCCCGAAATTGCGCCAACTGGTTTTGCCGCTAGAATTGCCAGTGTCTCGGCTTTTCCGATGATTGAAAAGCCACGCGGTTTTGCAAAATCTGAAGCAAGTTTGGCCAAAAATTTGTTATGCGAAAGGCCAATCGAAGCCGTTATGCCCACTTCCCTTTCAATACGCTGAACCAGTTTTGCTAATGACAGAGCAGGGGATGTGCCATGGAGCTTTTCTGTGCCGCTCAAATCAAGAAAGGCTTCATCAATTGAAACCGGCTGCACGAGCGGTGTGAATTGAAACATGATGTCGCGTACAATGGCGCCGGCGGCTGCATATTTAGCCATGTTGGGCTTGACCACAACTGCTTCGGGGCAAAGCTTAAGAGCTTTAAACATCGGCATGGCTGATTTAACACCGTGGATGCGAGCGATGTAACAGGCTGTTGAAACAACTCCGCGAACCTGTCCGCCGATGATTAGCGGTTTATCTCTGAGTTCGGGATTATCACGCTTCTCGACGGACGCATAAAACGCGTCGCAATCAATATGAGCAATGGCCAGTTCGTGGAGCTCTGGGTGGACCACCAATCGGGGGCTGCTGCAATTTGGACAACGCTTCGATTGCACTGTAAATTGATGCAGACAATCACGGCAAAAGCCTTGGCTCTGGTGTTCAACGTCCATTTGGTGAGAATAGAGCGAGAACGTGTATGGCGCTAGATCTCCAGAAGTTTTGCGGCATGAGATTTAATGCCAGCCCAATTATCGCTGCGCAAAGAAACAAAATCTAGCTCTGGGACAAATTTGGAAAAACGCTCATCATGCAAAAAATGGATCAGGTGAACATTCGGTGCGTGGTCAAAGGCGCTCTGAATAAAATGCTGGCTGTCATCGATAAACACCACCGGCGCTTTGGTGCGGGAGGCAATTTCGCGCAAGGCGGGCCCCTTGGGGCCGGAGTTGGTAATAACAGGAAAGTCTAGACCGAGCATTGATAAGTTGGCGCGACGATCATCACCTGCAAAATGTGGAAGATTGGTTAGCATTACCACGGTGGCGTGATTGCTTAAAGCGCTTAACCCCTCTACCGCGCCTTTGATTGCTTTCATGCCGCGCGTATGCTGGATGAAAAACTCATTGACCAGATCAAACGAAACGGCAGATGCCATGGCTTTGCCAGTTTTAACTTCAAAAATATGATAGGGTTCAGCAGGGTTTCCGGGCTTTATGCTGAGGCCAGATTTACCAATAAAATCCTCAAATTCCCTGATGAAATGCACAATCACTTCGTCAACATCGCTTATGAGCAGAGGCTTTGTTGGGGATATCTTTAATTCAGATAATTGTAGCAGAGTTGGTTCAGAAATCATCGTTTGCTCCAGGGAAATGACGGCGTGCGTTAACCAGTGTTTGTGGCGGAATATCGTGTATTTGAGCAAATTCGAGAATAAGTGCTTCATCCTGGAGCGCGTAATCAAACATAAATCCCAAAAACACTGGGTCTTGAGCTCCCTGTTGCAGATCAGACAGTCCAATACCACTTAATGCTGTGAAACGGTCTAACCTCTCTTCATCGGACACGAGAAAAGCTATGAGTTGCAATGCAACAACGTTGCTATCTGCAGTAATTTTTGAACTGTCTTTAATTGGCATTTTGTGGGTATCGTTAACCAGTATTTTTGAACGAGGTTTAAAGGCTTAAGGAGTTGGTTACTGAGTTTGGTGCAAACCAATAACTGGCTTAATAGAAAATCCGGTTCAAAAGCAATCGGTACGATCTGTAATTGGGAAACTTGTTTGAAATGGACTTCGGAAATTATGATCAGATCGCAAGTGGGCCACAGGACGTGATGGGATCACAAATGCAAAAAACAGTTTTAGTGGTTGAAGATAATGAATTGAACATGAAATTGTTCAATGACTTACTTGAGGCCCATGGTTACCGCGTTGTACAAACACGCGACGGTCTATCAGCGTTGGAAATTGCGCGAAAGCACATGCCGGATTTGATTCTGATGGATATTCAATTGCCGGAAGTTTCTGGCATTGAAGTTACGAAATGGCTGAAAGAAGATGAAGACCTTAAACGTATTCCCGTGATTGCCGTTACCGCTTTTGCCATGAAAGGCGACGAACAAAAAATCAGGGAAGGCGGATGCGAAGCCTATATTTCCAAACCTATTTCTGTTGTCAGCTTTTTGCAAACCATTGATAAGTTTTTGAAACAACCAAAATAATGACCGCACGTATTCTAGTTGTTGATGATATTCTGGCAAATGTAAGGCTGCTTGAAGCTAAGCTGACAGCCGAATATTTTGAAGTTATTACAGCAATGAACGGCCTCGATGCGCTCGAGGCTATTTCGCGGAGTAAACCAGATTTGGTTCTCCTCGATGTTATGATGCCTGGTATTGACGGGATCGAAGTTTGTAAACGCATCAAGTCCAATCCCATGACACAGCATATTCCCGTTGTTATGGTCACAGCGCTTGATCAGCCGGAAGACCGTGTCCGTGGGCTTAATGCGGGTGCTGATGATTTTTTGACTAAGCCAGTCAATGATATTTCACTGTTCTGCAGAATCAAGAGTCTGGTGCGGCTGAAAATGCTGACCGATGAGTTACGAATTCGTGCTCAAACAGGCGATAGCATCCACGCGATGCTGCACATCGAAACACAATCCAATAGCAAAGAAGGCCGGGTTTTGTTGGTCGATACGCGTGACATGTCCGTGGAGCGTATAAAAACGGCGCTCGCTGGCAATCATAGTGTTATGAGTGTTAAAGAGCCAAACCACGCTGTTGAAACGGCGGCAACGGCCACAGTACCTTTCGAACTGATTATTATCAGCTTGGAACAGGATAAGTTTGACGGACTTCGCTTGTGTTCGCAGTTCCGATCACTTGAGGCGACCAGGCAAACACCAATCCTGATATTGGTTGAGCCTGACGATCAAACGCGGTTGCTGCGTGCTCTCGATATGGGGGTGAATGACTATTTGTTACGACCGGTTGACCGACAAGAGTTGCTGGCCCGGGTTAATACCCAAGTCAAACGCTGGCGTTACACCGAGCAGCTTAGATCCAGCGTAAAGGCATCAATAGAGCTTGCGGTCACAGATTCGCTAACAGGCCTTTATAACCGTCGTTACCTTGAAACTCATCTGAGCAGCCTGATTGAACACTTTATAAAACGTGGGAAATCTTTGACAGTTTTGGCTCTGGATGTGGATTATTTCAAGTCGGTTAATGATACATACGGTCATGATGCGGGTGATAAAGTTCTGCAAGAACTAGCAGTTCGCATTCGTGAAAACACGCGCACAATCGATTTGTGTTGCCGGACGGGCGGTGAAGAATTTGTTTTGGTACTGCCCTCGACCAATATGGCTGCAGCGCATGTTATTGCTGAAAGACTACGAAAAGCCATTGCTTCGAAATCATTTTCTGTGGGCTTACTACAAAGCATACCGATCACGGTGTCTATTGGCGTGGCGACCTTGGTGCATGCCGAGGATTCTTTGGAACGATTGCTGAAACGCGCGGATCAGGCGTTGTACGAAGCAAAGCGTGAGGGCCGAAACCGGGTTGTTGAAGCCGCGGCTTAGTTCAAAAACTTAATTAAATTCAGCTTTACAAACACCAAAACAATGTCCATTTCAGATGTTGAGCTTGGTTGCGAGGGCAATTGCTTTCTGCGATACTGAGGTATGGTTTAATTTTCTGTTGTAAGGAGTTTATGAAATGGGTTCATTTTCTTGGTATCATTGGGTTTTGTTTCTGGTTGTTGCGCTCGTGCTGTTTGGCGGCAAAGGCAAGGTTTCAGATTTGATGGGCGATGTTGCTAAAGGCATTAAAAGCTTCAAAAAAGGTTTGGCTGATGATCCAATTGAGGATGCAGCTGCAACCAAGAACCTGGAACAGCAAGCAGCTGATGCGGCCAAACGTTCTGCTGAAAAAGTGAAGAGCTAAGCTTCATTTTTTGAGGGACGAGGGCATTCCTAAATGTTTGATTTTGGGCTGAGTTATACGCATATGCTCGTGCTTGGTCTGATTGCCTTTATGGTAATTGGCAAGGATGATATGCCCGTTGTGTTACGCAAGCTCGGGCAGTTCATGGCGAAGGCACGCTCCATGTCTCGTGATTTTCAGGGCCATGTCGATCTGGCCATGAAGGATGCGGGTGTTGCGAGTCTCAAGACTGACTTGCAGGGTCTCAAATCTAATATTGACGGTGCAGTTGCCATGCCTGCGTTGCAAGCGGTTGCGCCCACAAATTACAAGACAGATGAATTTAAGAAACTTTTCACCGGTGTTGCAGGCGAGACGATCGTCGGCGGCAAATCCCTTGATGTTGATCAGGCGTCAAAAGCATGACAAAAGAAAGCATCGATGCCAGCGAAGCCCCGTTGATGGATCATTTGAATGAGTTGCGTAAGCGGCTTACTTGGTCGGTTGCTGGATTTGTTATTGCGCTGATTTTATGTTTTTATTACTCAACTGAAATTCTGCATGTCTTGATCAAGCCATTTTATTGGGGAACTGGCAAAGATATTACTTTGATCTCGATTAAGTTGCTCGGCGTGTTTTTTGTGAAATTGAAGATCGCCATGTTTGGTGGGTTGTTCATTGCGTTTCCGCTGATTGCTACACAAATCTACCGCTTTGTGGCGCCTGGGCTTTACAAGCACGAGCGTGCGGTGTTTGCACCTTATCTCATTGCAACGCCAATTTGCTTCTTGATGGGTGCGTCACTGGTTTATTTCATGTTGCTGCCATTTGCGATCAAGTTTTTCTTCGCGGTGGGTGCCGATGCTGGCATTACTGTGATGCCTGATATCGAGCCTTATCTTGATTTTGTGATGACATTGATACTGGCTTTTGGCTTGACCTTCCAGCTGCCTGTTGTGCTGACTTTACTCGGCCAACTTGGCATATTGACCCACAAACAGTTAAGCGGTGGTCGGCGATTTGCGTTTGTTGGCGTTGCGGCGCTTGCGGCGTTAATTACCCCGCCTGATCCTTTTTCGATGTTGGCGATGATGATACCTTTGGGGCTGCTTTATGAAGTGGCAGTTTGGGCGGTTTGGCTGATTGAAAAGCGCAAAGCCAAGGCTTCGTCGTCAACGGATGTTACGCCCACATAAATCCTGTTTGAGCATCTAGCCTAAGCCCTCTATAGGGGTGGTTTGTAGTTTCAAATCAGGTAATGTTCAATGCACGATATAAAGGCAATCCGCGATAATCCTCAGGCTTTTGACGCTGGGCTGGCCCGGCGTGGGTTAGCGCCTCTTTCTGCCTCATTGCTTGCACTGGACGAGAGCAAGCGTGTTACAATGCAAAAACTGCAAGACGCGCAAGGCCGTCGCAACGCATTGTCGAAAGAAATCGGCATGGCCATGGGCAAAAAAGATTTGGCGCTGGCTGATAAGTTGAAGGCTGAAGTTGCTGGATTGAAGGATGCGATTTCGGCTGGCGAAGAGCAGGAACGAGTTCAGACCAAAGACTTGAATGATGCATTGGCCGTCATTCCCAACATTCCTCTGTCCGTGGTTCCAGACGGAAAGAGCGAGCATGACAATGTTGAAGTTCGCCAGTGGGGTGCAAAGCCTGTAAAGAATTTTGAACCCC
>JAYTSN010000063.1:0-2142 GCA_043745625.1 Aestuariivirga sp.
GGATTGGCGCAAGGCCGCTGCATTGGTGCGTTTGCCACAGCCCTGAAAACTCGGAAATAATCATGCGTCCATTTATTCTTGTAACACTTTTGCTGACAAGCACTGCATCTGCTGCAGAACCATCACGCGCTACTCCAAGCTTCTCTGAAGAAACCAAATCTGCGGGCATCAACAGCACTTACAAAGGTGAATGGATTTTTATGGTGGGTGGTGGGGTGGCCACTTTCGACTGCAACGGCGATGGCTTTGCCGATATGGTTTTGGCGGGCGGAACCAACAAAGCAAAGTTTTACCGCAACACGTCCAAGCACGGTGACGCGCTGAAGTTTAAAAACGAAACCAGCGGTCTCGAAATTGATAAAGTTACCGGCGCTTATCCGCTTGATATCGACAGCGACGGCATCATGGATGTTGTGCTTTTGCGTGTGGGTGAAAACATTGTGATGCGCGGTAAGGGCAACTGCAAATTTGAACGCGCCAATGAAGCTTGGGCATTTGATGGCGGTGATGCGTGGTCCACATCCTTTGCAGCGACGTGGGAAAAAGGGGCTACTTGGCCCACTTTGGCCATTGGAAATTACATTGATCGCAACCAAGAAATTTCACCTTGGGGTTCGTGCACCGATAATTGGTTGCACCGCCCCGCTGATAGAAAATTTACTGCACCATTGCTGCTCAAACCAAGCTTTTGTGCACTCTCCATGCTGTTTACCGATTGGAATAAATCTGGCACGCCATCTTTGCGCGTTTCAAATGACCGTGAATATTATGAAGGTGGCCAGGAACAGCTTTGGCACATTGATGCGGGCAAACCACCCGCTCTTTATACGGAAGCTGAAGGCTGGAAGCCCCTTAAAATTTGGGGCATGGGCATCGCCAGCAGGGATTTGGACGGCGACGGATATCCCGAATATTACCTCACCAGCATGGCCGATCATAAGCTACAAACTCTGGCCGCAGCACCTGCAGCAACCTTTAAAGACATTGCATTTGCAAAAGGGGTCACCGTTCATCGCCCGACAACAGGCACTGATCTCAAACCGAGCACAGGCTGGCACGCGCAGTTTGAAGATGTGAACAATGATGGCTTGGAAGACTTATTCGTGGCCAAAGGCAATGTTGATAAAATGCCAGACTTCGCTGCTCACGATCCCAATAATCTTTTGCTACAAGGCGCAGACGGCAAATTTACGGATGTCGCTTCGCAGGCAGGTGTGGCCAGCACGTTCTCATCGCGCGGCGCTGCGGTTGTCGATTTCAACAATGATGGTTTGCTTGATCTGGTTGTGGTGAACCGCAACGACAAAGCCCAGCTTTGGCGCAACACGAGCACCCATTTGGGCCATTGGCTTCAGCTGAAACTGCAACAGACTACCCCAAATCGAGATGGCATTGGTTCTTGGATCGAAGTCAAACATGGTGATAAAATTATGCGCCGTGAAATCACCTCAGGCGGCGGCCATGCCAGTGGCGAAAATGGCTGGTGGCATTTTGGTTTGGGTAATGCAACCCAAACTCAAGTTCGCGTCATCTGGCCTCACAGCACGCCAAGTGAATGGCAGAATGTGGATGCCGATAAATTCTACGTTCTGGAACGCGATAAGTTAGCCAGGCTCTGGAACTCGAAGTAATTAGAAAATCTCTAAAAATATTTGGATTGGCAAAACAACTGATCAACATTTGAGGCTATCTTAAATGATGATCCAAGATTGATTTGGTTCGGGGATTGCTTTTATGGATCGTTCGTTGGCACTTGGCATTGATGTTGGCACATCTGGGGTTCGTGTCGTTGCAACAAATAGCAATCATGAAGTGATTGCTCTTGCACAAACAAATCTGCCAGCTCCGCTCAAAGTTGGACAAGGCGTAACGCAAGACCCCGCGCTTTGGTGGCAGGCTGTAGCTGAGGTTCTTGATAAGCTGAGAAGCACAATTTCATTTGAAGGCATTGCAGCCAATTGCGTTGATGGCACTTCTGGTACGATCGTCGCTGTCGACGGGCAAGGCCAGCCGCTGGCGCCGGCTGTGATGTATAATGATGCTTCAGCAACGGCTGCTTCGAACATTATCCAACGGGTTGCACCGCCTGAAACTGCGGCTCATGGCGTTACATCACCACTTGGTCGCGCTATCGCATTGCAA
>JAYTSN010000064.1:0-16974 GCA_043745625.1 Aestuariivirga sp.
TGCTGGCGAATTTCAAAAGTTGATTTAGCTGTTGATCATTCAATTCGTTTTTTTCTTTATTACTCGCCATGTCCAATCTCCTGTTCGGCCAAGCTAGCCAAAAATTGTATACCCACTGTACTCAATTGCTTTTTTAGTCCTCGCCTAGCACGCGCCAGCAAAGACACAATGGCGTCAACACTAATTTCCATCGTTTCTACTGCAGCAATATCGGTCATGGGTTCGAAATGAACCAGCGTTATCGTTAGTTTCTGCCGTCAGGCAAAGTCGCTATTGCAGTATCAATAAATTTCGTAACATGCGCTTGACCCAGCATATCAAGTGCCGATGGCGATTGATCAGCCACATCTTTGGCGTGGTCTAAATCCAACATTTTTTTCCGTCTATACCGATCCATCACCATGTTCGATGCAACGCGCATAAGCCATCTTTTGAGAGCTCCTGCTTCTCGCAATTGCGCCGGGTTCTTCCACAGCTTTAAAAACGTTTCTTGAACAATGTCGTCGGTATCGACATGGCCGCCATTCAGCCGCCATGCAACGCGCTAAACTTGCGTATGGTAACGCGTCATAAGCTCAGCGAAGGCCTTTTGATCTTCGTGTGCGGCACCTATCAAAAGATCAGCATCGCTTGCTGTTTTCCAATCAGGGGCAGCTGATGGAAATACCTGTCTATCTGCCATTAAAACAGCTTCCGGCGCCAATTGTTTTTTTCCGTTGAATTTCAACTGAGACGGTGCAGTGCAGATTTTCCGTCGGTTTATGCAATCTACCGACCAATTATGTTTTCGAATATTAAAGCGACTTGATTTTGCGTATCAATGAGTAACGTTTCGGCAGCCGCAATATCTGGCATTCCGGCGGTTCGTGCAATGGCTTGGTTCAGGCTTTTTGAGCCGTATTTTGGGTCAAAATAATCGAGCACACACAGCCGCAGCACTTGAGTCAGATTCTGAAATAATTGGCACGCAAAATTCAAAGTCGTTGCGTGGCTGGCTGATAGACTTTGGTTTTTTTCGGCGTTAAGCAAAGCTTGCAATGTGTTGGTGCTAAGGATCTGAGGTTCATTTGCGATGAGTTGTAAATACTGAGCGATGAATTCGACCTCGACTAAACCGCCCTTGGTTCGTTTGATGTCCCATGGCCCTTTTTTAGCTTGCTCTTTCAACATGAGATTCCGCATGTCGCAGACATCTTTTCGAATATTATTTATATCTCGTTTCTCGATCAAAATCGATTGGATGGAGTTTTTGAGATCCTGCTCTAGCTCGGCGTCGCCTGCCACAACGCGCGCGCGGGTCAGTGCGAGTTTTTCCCATGTCCATGCTTCTTGTTTTTGATAAGATAGAAAACTCGAGAAGCTCACAGCCACGGGGCCTTTGCTGCCTGAAGGCCGAAGCCGCAAATCGACCTCAAAAAGAGTGCCCTCTGCAGTCGGTGCTGAAAGTGCGGTGATTAATCTTTGTGTTAATCTGGCGTAGTATTGGTTGGGACTGAAGGGTTTGATGCCGTCTGACAGCTCTGCATTTGCTTGATGATCGTAAATCAACATCAAATCGAGATCAGAACTTGCGGTCATTTCTTTGCCGCCCAGTTTGCCCAAAGCAATCACAGCGCACCGACCACCTTCGACAGCACCATAAGTCTTTTTCATCTCTGCGATGGTTACAGCCAACAATTTGATAATCGCCTGATCTGCAATATTGGAAAAACCTAAGCTCGCTTCTTGAGGGTTGATGGTATCTGCCAATAATCTAACACCGACGCGGAACTGATGTTCGCGGACGAGCACGCGCACAAGATCCATCGCTTCATCTCTGGCCATCTCGCTTGGGATAGTGGCATCAAATTCAATTTGTAACTGCGATTGTGATGGAAGTGCGCGCAAAAAATCTGCTCCGGCCACGGCTTCTAACGTGCGCGGCTGGTGCTTCAATTGATCGGCCAAACGCGGCGCTTGGCCTAAAATTTGTGCGATGAGTTCAAGCAGATTTGGATTGGCTTTCAGCATTGAAAAAAGCTGCACGCCCGATGGTAGGCCTTGCAAAAACTGGTCAAACGCCAAAAATGCTTGATCAGCATCGCCGCTGTCGCCAAGTAATTTCAACAGTTTTGGCATTAATTCAGTCAGGATTTCACGGGCCCGCGCCGTACGCATCGCGGGATAGCGGCCAAAATGCCAAGCTCTAATGGTGGCCGATGTTTCCGAAGCATGCCGAAAGCCCATGCTTTGCAGCGTTTCAAGTGTTGCGGGATCGTCTTCACCGCCTGTAAAGACGAGGCTTCCAGTGTCTGAGCTCAAATTTCCGGCGTCTTCAAACAATGCACTATAATGGCGTTGCACGGTTAGAAGAGTGGCTCCGAGTTTTTGAGTTAAGGCTTCACCATTTTCAAAGCCGCTGAACCTTGCAAAAGCTTCAAAGGCGCTCTCTCTGCTTGGAACCAAATGCGTTTGCTGGTCGTCGACCATTTGGGCTCTGTGTTCTAGCATCCGCAAAAACACATAGGCGTTCTTAAGTTCGGCAGCTGTTTGTGTTTCAATCCATTTTGCCTCGGCCAGTGCATCCAACATTTCCAACGTTGATCTGCCTCGCAGCTTTGGGTTTCGACCTCCTGCAATGAGCTGCTGCGTTTGCACAAAAAATTCTATTTCTCTTATACCGCCACGGCCAAGTTTTAGATTGTGGCCCTTGATTGCAATTTCGCCATGGCCCTTAACCGCGTGGATTTGGCGTTTGAGGGATTGCACATCGGCGATGGCTGCATAGTCTAAATATTTCCGCCAGATATAGCTGGTTAAGCGCTGTAAAAATTCTTCGCCAAGCGCAATATCGCCAGCTGCGGGGCGCGCTTTGATCATCGCAGCGCGCTCCCAATTCTGGCCTTGGTTCTCATAATAAATTGCAGCCGCCTCAAGGGCTATGGCCATTTGCGTGGCGCGGGGATCTGGGCGCAGACGTAAATCAACACGGAAAACATAGCCATGTTCCGTGATATCTTGCAGCACACTCACGAGATCACGCGTGAAGCGAACGAAAAAAGTTGAAGGTTCGATACCTTCCGATAGCGGCGCAGTTTCGGGGTCGTAGAGAACGATTAAATCGATATCGCTTGAATAGTTAAGTTCATAAGCGCCGTGCTTGCCCATGGCCAAAACGACATAACCGCAATTTTTGGCTGGGCTGTTAGCTTGCTTGAAAGAAAGCTTTCCGAGAAGCGCATATTCGCGGAGGAGAAAATTGACTGTTGCATTCAAACAGGCGTCGGCAAACAGCGTCAGTGCTTTCGTCACTTCGGTTAGAACCCAAACCCCGGCAATATCGGCAAGCCCGATCAGCAATGCAGCCTTTTGTTTGGCAATCCGTAGAGCAGACATGATCTGCGCTCTTGAACTCAAACTTTCGAGAAGTGATGTCTCGTTGCAAAGTTCTGAAAAAACGTTGTCTAAGTTGCGCTGAACCAAGTTCACAACGAAATCGCTATGGCCCAGAATTAATTTTGTCAGATATGGCGAACCTGCAACAGCGGCATTTATCAATCTTTGAACCGGCAACAATTGCGCGGTTAAAATTGAACCGCATTCAAGCCAAAAATTTGTGGTCGCAGCTGGTTCTGCGTCCCCCAAATTTTCAAAGTTTACCCTCGAAATAAAACTGTTCTGATCCACCACGTTACTCTAGGAAGCTTCAGTATAAAGTGGAAGGCGTAAAACCACGCGCAGACCCGGCTGATTATCTTTTAGCTCAATTTGGCCACTGTGAAGCGTCATAACACTGGCGACCAGACTAAGGCCCAGACCATTGCCAGGTTTCGTGCGGCTCTCGTCTAATCGCACAAAGCGACCGAACACGCGTTCACGATCTTCGTTGTCAATGCCAACGCCATGATCAGCAACTTCAATCACAGCGAAATTGCTAGCGATATAGCCTTTGACTTCAATTTCTGCGGGTTTCCCACCTGCTCCCTCACCATATTTCATTGCGTTGTCGATGAGATTGTTGAGAACCTGAGCTAAAAGTTGACGGTCGCCTCGAACCCGCAATCCGGAATTTGAGTGAAGCTGCAATGAACCGCCAGCCTCTTCTGACAAAGGTTCATAAAGCTCGACAACGTCATTTAGCGTTTCATTTAAATCGAGCGCCTGCAAGCCTTGGCGCATTTGTCCAGATTCTGCCTGGGCAATTGAAAGCAGCGCATTAAAGGTACGCAAAAGTTTGTCGCATTCTTCGAGAGTTTGATGAAGGGCGGCTTCGTGTTCGCGTTTGTTATTGTGGCGCAATGCTGCCTCAACACGTGCGCGCATCCGCGTGAGCGGGGTTCTTAAATCATGCGCCACGTTGCTTGAAACTTCTTTCATGCCGAGCACGAGGCGTTCAATTTGAGACAGCATGTCATTCAATGAAGCTGACAGTTGATCCAGTTCATCTTGAGTGCCCGATGTTGGCATGCGCTTCGAAAGATCGCCATTCATAATCAATTGGCTGGCATCAGTGATGGCTTCAATACGGCGCAGAAAACTGCGGCTGAGCAAATAGCCACCGCCAAGGCCCAAGATGATGGCCAATCCTACCGCCCAATATGTTGTTTTGTTAATGAGGGAGCGGAATGTCAGCAGCTCGCTGACGTCATTGCCAACAAGTAAATCAAAACCGCCAGTTAGCTCCACATGATATGCATGAACAGTATGCGGCGTTTTTACCGAGCCCTTACCCGTCAGAACCGGAAAATCGGCCCAGGTTTGGTCGCCTAAAACAGGTGTGGGAAAATCGATGTCATCACCAGCGACACGCCGATGAGACCCGTCGGTCAGGACGTAGAATGTACTATCACTGTCCAAGCTCCGCCGATCGACAACATCAACTAGACCAGGAAGGCCGCGCTGACGATATTGCTCGGCCAGCCCCAGCACTTCGGCGGTTATTGTCGCCTCGGTTTGGCGTTCGAGCAAACCAACCGTGTTGTAATAAATATAGGCGAGAAGTGCTGCAACGGACATGATAAATACCAGCAAATATATCGCCAGCAAACGAAACGTAGAAGATTGAAAAATGCTCGCGTTAGCGCGCACGGATCATATAGCCAGCTCCGCGCACTGTTTGCAAAAGCGGCTCAGCAAATCCCTTGTCGAGTTTCCCGCGCAGCCTTGAAACATGCACGTCAATAACATTAGTTTGAGGATCAAAATGATAATCCCAAACATTTTCAAGCAGCATCGTGCGCGTCACGATGTGGCCTGCCTTGCGCACAAGATATTCAAGAAGCTTAAATTCCCGTGGCTGTAAGATAATCGCCTTGCCGCCACGCGTCACAGTGCGGGTCATCAGGTCTATTTCCAAATCCATTGCCCGCAATTTTGCATCTTTTGGATCAAGCAATTTGCGTGAGCCTAAGCCTTCAACACGCGCCAATAATTCAGCAAACGCATAGGGCTTTGCTAAATAATCGTCACCACCCGCGCGCAGACCTTTTACGCGTTCATCAACATCACTCAGCGCGCTTAAAATCAAAACCGGCGTTTTCAAATCCGCCGCACGCATGCGTTGAATAACGGTAATTCCGTCCATCAAAGGCAGCATACGATCAATAATGCAGACATCGTGAACACCTGCCAGCGCCAAATTGAGCCCTTGAAGCCCTTCCGTTGCAAGATCAACAACATGTCCGGCCTCGCGCAGCCCCTTAACCAACCAGGAGGCTGACTCTCGATCATCTTCGATAACCAGGATTCGCATGTTAGAATCTGTGCCCGCTACGGCCTCACTTGTCAATTCAGCGTGTTGCATAATATCGCCCTTTCGAATTTTAAAAACAAATGAGCGCGGAGACCAGTTCATCGGGGGAACGCCGGGGGAGGCGACCGATCTCCGCGCTACTCAAGTGCAGGCCAATTAGCGGGGGCTGAGGCCCAAGCACCTGTTCTTACAGATTGGCTCTCAGTTCAGTTTAGAAGCCAATCAACCTTTTGCGTTTGGCAAAGCCAAATATCGTTGACCATCTGCCGTCTTAATAAGCATCAACACTTTCTTGCCATTCGCACCTTTTAATGCTGTGGCAACCGCTGCTGGATCATTCACTTGAGTTCCGGCAACTTCGAGAATGACATCGCCCTCTTTTAATCCGCGCTCGGCAGCAGCCGAGTTTGGATCAACTTTGGTAATTTTAACGCCTGCACCATTATCAACTGTGGCTACTTCCAAACCTAATGAAGAAAGCGAGCCTTTCTTTGCTTCTTCTACCTTTGCCGAAGCCATTTTAAGATCTGTTGGCATTGCATCCAAAGTCACTGGCACAGTCTGGGCTTTGCCACCACGGATGATGGAAAGCTGGACAACCTTGCCTGGCGATACGTGCGATATTAGCTTTGCCAAATCACGCGCATCGGCAATGTCGGTGCCGTCTACTTTTAAAATCGTGTCTCCCGATTTCAAACCCGCTTTCAAAGCAGGTGATCCATCAGTAAGTTCAGAGATAATAGCGCCCTTGGCATTTTCAAGCCCTAAGCTTTCGGCAATATCTGGGGTTACTGGTTGAATCTGAACACCAAGCCAACCACGCGTTACTTTATGATTGGTTTTAAGGCTTTCAATCACGCTTGTGGCCGTTGAAGCTGGAATCGCAAAGCCAATGCCAACCGAGCCGCCGGAAGGTGAAAAGATTGCTGTATTAATGCCAACAACTTCGCCACCCATGTTAAATGTTGGGCCACCGGAATTGCCTTTGTTGATGGAAGCATCCACCTGGATGAAGTCATCATAAGGACCAGAGCCAATGTCGCGCCCGCGCGCCGATACAATGCCCGATGTTACGGTGCCGCCCAGTCCGAAAGGGTTACCAACGGCCATCACATAATCACCCACTTTGGCTTCAGTTTTCGTGAACTCAACGTAAGGGAATGTTTTGTCAGATTTTATTTTCAAAAGGGCAAGATCGGTTTTCGGGTCAGTGCCGATTACGGTTGCGTCAAATTTGTCGCCATTCTGGAATGAGATTTTAACCTCGTCGGCTTTATCAACCACATGGTTGTTGGTCACGACATAGCCATCAGACGAAATTACGAACCCTGAACCCAAAGCACCACCGCCGCCATGTGGCGATTGAGGTGGCATGCGGTTCTTGAACTGAGGAAACTGGTCTAAAAATTCTTTCATGCCGGGAGGCATTTGATCAGGGCTTGCACCGTCGGCACCATCTACTGCTGCAACATTGGAAAATTTAACTTCCACACTCACGACCGATGGCATAACTTTTTCAACCAATGGCGCAAGGCTTTGGTGTGGATCAAAAACGGCTGCTTGTTCTGCGTGGACCACGGTTGGGGGCAAAAACACCATTGTCGATGTTAATACGCTGGCACCCAGCAGTCCGGCGGTGAAGAGACCCAAGACGGTCTTTTTAGTCAGTGAAAAAGTTGAAGGCATAATTTGATCTCCGATGCGTTGATGAAGGAGATATAAGCTATGCAAAATTACAATGGCCTTACCCCGCTGTGAAACTTTAGTAAGTCTCGCGGCTTATTGAGGGCAAAACGGGTTAATTACGGCAAATCAAAGGCTTAATCACGCATTATTGATCAGCAGTCTTGCCCAATATCACGCCTTTTGCTTTTAGACTAGAAGTCAATTCCTTGGGCATATATTTTTCATCGTGTTTGGCCAGAACGGAATCTGCTATAAAAATTCCGTCAGGCTGCATGGTGCCTTCTGCCACGGCCCCTTGGCCTTCGCGAAATAAATCAGGTACTGCGCCATTATAAACCACTTTGGTGGTTTTGATTGTATCGGTCAAAACGAAATCTTGGTGAATGCCGTCACCCTTGTTCCACGTTCCCTTTTCGACCATGCCACCCAACCGGATGCGCTGGCCAGGTTTCAAAGTCTTCTCAGCAATTTCGCTAGGAGTATAGAAAAACACCATGGTGTCGCCCAAAACGCGGAACATCACAAATGCAGCAATGCCTAAGGCTGCCAGAGCAGCTAGAATCATGCTGGTACGTTTTTGTTTCCTTGTCATGTAGGCCGTCCAAAATTCTGCGCCTTGTTAACAGTAATTGGTTTTGATATCGCTGACAATCGGTGAGAATTCACTCTGCGCCATTGTCGCATGATGGCAGCGTTTCGTCGGAAAGCGTTGGAGTGGAACTGCGTGATCTGTTAGACATCCGGCATTCACTGGATCTGCCATATGAAACCTCGTTATTCCATTTTTTCCATCGCCCGCAATGCCATGAACTATCACAAGGATTGGGAGCGCGCTTGGCGTTCGCCAAATCCCAAGGCTGAATATGATGCTGTGATTGTTGGCGCGGGCGGGCATGGGCTAGCCACAGCTTATTATTTGGCCAAGAACCACGGCATGACGAACATCGCCGTTATCGAAAAAAATTGGCTGGGCGGCGGCAATACCGGGCGCAACACCACCATCATTCGTTCCAACTATTTGCAAGATGCTTCTATAGCGATTTATGAATTGGCGCGTTCGCTTTATGAAGGCCTGTCGCAAGAGCTGAACTATAACATGATGTTCAGCCCGCGTGGGCTGATGATGCTTTGCCAAACTGAGCATGAACTGCGTGCGATGAAGCGCACGTCGCATGCTAATCGTTTGGCGGGGCTTGATTGCCGTATGATTTCACCAAACGAAGTGAAAGAGATTGCGCCAATCATTAATACTGATGCCGAATGCCGCTATCCAATTCTGGGTGCGTATTATCAACCCCGCGGTGGCACCGGTCGGCATGATGCTGTGGCGTGGGGTTATGCACGCGGTGCAGATGCGATGGGCGTGGATATTATCCAACAGTGCGAAGTCACTGGCATTGTGCGTGATGGCGGCAAGGTTGTTGGTTTGCAAACCAGCAAAGGCGAAATCAAAACAAAGAAGATTGGTGTCGTCACAGCAGGCCATGTATCCACGATTATGGATATGGCAGGCGTTCGCATGCCGATTGAATCGATGTGCTTGCAGGCGCTCGTGTCAGAACCAATCAAGCCGGTGCTGGATTGTGTGGTCATGGCCAACACTGTGCATGGCTATATGAGCCAGTCCGATAAGGGCGAGTTGGTGATTGGTGGCGGCACTGACCCTTATAATAATTATTCGCAGCGCGGTTCATTCACGGCACTTGAACATACAGTGACCGCTTTGGTTGAAACTTTCCCCATCATCTCGCGCCTGCGCATGTTGCGGCAATGGGGCGGCATTGTGGATATGACGGGAGATCGTTCGCCCATATTGTCGAAGACTGATGTTGAAGGGCTTTATGTCAATTGCGGTTGGGGCACGGGCGGCTTTAAAGCTATTCCAGGTTCGGGCTTAGTGTTTGCCGATACGATGGCCAATGACAGGCCGCATCCGATTGCTGCGCCGTTTAGTTTGAATAGATTTGCAGAGGGACGCTTGATTGATGAATCTGTTGCTGCCGCAGTTGCGCATTAAGTTGGCGTCCTCGCCCGTTTTTTTAACGGCAGAGGACGCAGAAAGGTATTTCCGATGATCATTGTAAACTGCCCTGTGTGTGGCGCTGAAGGTGATGAGACTGATTTTCATTATGGCGGGCAAGCGCATGTGCGCAGGCCAGCCACGACTGATGCAGAAAATATTACAGACGAAGAACAACGCGATTATTTGTTTATTCGCCATAATCCGAAGGGATTGCATTTTGAGCGTTGGCGCTGTGATCGTGGTTGCGGGAAATGGTTCCATGCAGCGCGCGATACCATGACGCTCGATTTCAAAGCTTATTACGGCATCACTGAACTTCCCCCTGCTGAGATCATAGCGCAAGCTAAAGGTCCGTGGGCGGATTATTTTAAGACCCGCATGAAGGCGAAGTCATAATGGCCAACAAACCTTATCGTTTAGCGCAGGGCGGAAACCGCATTGATCGTTCGCGCAAAGTGACATTCAGCTTTGATGGCAAAGATGTTGCTGGATTTGTTGGTGATACGTTAGCTTCAGCTGTGCTCGCATCTGGCCAAAAACTTTTTGGTCGTTCATTTAAATATCACCGCCCGCGTGGTTTAGTGGGCCTCGGCTCTGAAGAAATGAATGCGCTCATCGGTGTGGGCCAAGGCAGCAAGCACGAACCAAACTTGCGCGCAACGCAGATTGAATTATTCGATGGCCTGACCGCCGAAAGCCAAAACCGCTGGCCGTCCCTCAAATATGATATTGGTGCGATCAATTCGAAATTCTCGCGCTTCTTGCCCGGCGGCTTCTATTATAAAACCTTCATGTGGCCGCGCTCATTCTGGAAACATGTTTATGAGCCATTCATCCGCAAAGCCGCAGGCCTCGGCAAAGCGCCAGAAGGGCGCGACACGGACCAATACGAACACATGCATCTACATGCTGATGTAATTGTGATTGGCGCAGGCGTTGCGGGCCTCTTAGCGGCAGAAACGGCTGCACTTGCTGGTGCAAAAGTTTTGTTGTGCGACGAGAACCCAGTTTTAGGTGGCATTGCAGATCTCACGGCTGGTATGATCGATGGCGAATGTGTTGAAGATTACGCCAAGGCCGCGGCAGTGCGTCTGAGCACGATGCCGAATGTGCATGTGCTTTCGCGCACCACTGTCGTCGGGCACTTCCACCAAAACTATCTGATGGCGTTTGAGCGTGTTGGTGACCATGATCCTTCAATCTTGGCATCGGGCGCTCCTAAGCATCGCTTATGGAAAATTCGTGCCCACCATGTGATCGTTGCAACAGGCGCACTCGAGCGGCCCATCGCATTTGCCAACAATGATCGCCCAAATATCATGCTCGCCTCTGCTGTGCGCGGCATGATTGGTCGGTATGGTGTAACGCCCGGCAACACTGGCATTGTGTTCACGAATAATGATGATGCTTATCTCACAGCCTTCGCGCTCAAGAAAGCTGGCATTAATGTGCGCGTGGTTGATTCACGCTCGCGTTCGGATGGTGCTCTGGTCAAGCGCGCGATTGCTGATGATATTGATGTGTCACTCGGTTCCGTCATCTCGGCTGTTGAAGGCACGTTAGAAGTGAAGGCCATTAAGATCGCCGCATACCGCAAAGGTCAAGGCCGCGTCATCACCGAGAAACGTGTTGAGTGTGATTTCATCGCCATGTCTGGCGGGTGGAACCCTGCTCTGCATCTGTGGTGTCACAATGGCGGCAAAATTCAATTTGACGATGGATTGCAAAGCTTTCGGCCGCTATCGCATACCGATGCAATAACTGCCGTTGGCGCTGCAAATGGCACGATGAGCGTGGCTGATACATTGGTAGAAGCACAAGCCGCTGGTGAAGCTGCTGCAAAATCAGTTCTCAAAAAAGCCAAGGCTGTGAAAGCGACAAAGTTCAAAATTGAAGAGCCCATGCGTGGTGCGTTGGAATCCATGTGGTTTGCGCCTGCAACGGGCCACTATAATGAAGGAAACAAGCACTTCATCGATTTCCAGAACGACGTGACTGCAGCTGATCTCGAGCTCGCCCAACGCGAGGGTTATGAGAGCGTTGAACATACCAAGCGCTACACCACATTCGGCATGGCTACTGATCAGGGTAAAACGTCTAACCTCAACGGCTTAGGCGTGTTGTCAGAAGCCACCGGAAAAACTATTCCTGAAATCGGCATCACAACATTCCGCCCGCCATATACACCTTATTCATTTGGTTCGATTGCGGGTGCGCATACGGGCGCATTATTCCTTCCCATCCGCCAGACGCCGATTTTTAATTGGCATAAATCTCACGGCGCGACATTTGAGCCAGTGGGCCAATGGCGTCGGGCTTACACCTATTCCCAAGTTGGTGAAGATAAACAGGCTTCAATCAACAGAGAAATCCTCTGTGTACGGAACAAAGTGGGCATGCTTGATGCCTCAACACTTGGCAAGATTGAGATCAAGGGGCCTGACGCTGCGGAGTTCCTAGACCGCGTGTACACTAACACATTCTCCACTCTCAAGGTGGGCCGCTGCCGTTATGGCTTGATGATGAATGAGTTGGGATTCTTGACTGATGATGGCGTGACGGTGCGGTTGGCTGATGACCATTTCTTGATGCATACGACATCGGGCGGTGCAGACCGCATCGCTGCGTGGCTGGAAGAGTGGCTGCAAACCGAATGGACGCAATATAAAGTTTACGTCACGCCCGTCACAGAACAATGGGCGCAGTTTGCTGTTGCCGGCAGCAAGGCTCGCGATGTGCTTGCTAAGCTTGATCCTGATTTCGATTTGTCAAATGAAGCCCTGCCCCATATGTCGTTTAAGCAAGGCCACATCGCAGGTTATCCTATCCGCATTTACTGCATCAGCTTTTCTGGCGAACTTTCATATGAAGTGGCCACTCCAGCCAATTTCGGCCAGGGCCTGTGGAACGAGATTATGCAAGCGGGTGAAGAGTTTGACCTTACAGCCTATGGCACTGAAGCGCTGCATGTGCTTCGCGCCGAGAAGGGTTACATCGTGGTTGGAGATGAAACTGATGGTACGACCACGCCAATCGACGTTGGTATGGAAGGTATGGTTTCGAAAAAGAAGGCTGACTTCATCGGCAAGCGTTCACTTGAACAATCTTTCCTCAAAGGGCCAAATCGTAAGCAGCTCGTTGGTCTTCTCACCGAAGAACCAAACGACGTGTTGCCTGATGGTGCATATGCCGTGCGCGTGTTAAAAAATAAGCCACCCATGGAAATGATTGGCCAAGTGACATCCACATATATGTCTCCAACTTTGGGCCGCTCAATTGCAATGGCTCTGATTGAAAATGGACGAGACCGGATGGGCGAAGTTTTGTCGTTCCCGCTTGAAGGCGACAAGGTGATGAAAGCCAAGATTACTGGCACAGTATTTTACGATAAGGACGGAGCGCGCATCAATGGCTGATCTTCATTTCGAGAGCGCATTAGCCCATCGCAGCGCGCCAGATAATACGAGCATTTCAATGCGCGAAATTTCTGAGCGTGGCATGATTGATTTACGCGGTTCGAACACTGATAAAAAATTCATGGCCGCCGCAAAAACAGCGCTTGGTGTTGAGCTTCCAAAAGCCCCACGCACTTCGGCCACTTTTGGTGATGTGCAAGTGCTTTGGCTTTCAACCGACCAATGGCTGGTGCTCACAGGCCGCGCGCGCGTTACCGCATTGCTGGCCGATTTGCGCAAAGCCCTCGGCATAATCCACTCGCTGGCTGTAGACGTTTCCGACATGCGCGCAATCATTCGTCTCGAAGGTGCTGGTGTTCGCGAAACCTTGATGAAAGGTTCAACCCTCGATTTGATCAGCGAAGCCTACGCCCCCGGCACAGTGCGCCGTATGCGCTTTGCCGAAATCGCGGCGTTGCTGCATGTGGTTGAGCAGAACATGATTGATATTTATGTGTTCCGTTCATATGCCGATTATGCCTGGGAGTTTTTGGTAAAGGCAGCGCGCAAGGGCAGCGAAGTGAAGTTGTTTCCGAATAGTTGAAGTATCACACTTTCGATTGAACCCGATTTCCCGTTTAGCCGTCATTCCCGCGAAAGCGGGAATCTAAATTAAATTTCAACAAGTTAGTTGGTTTCCCGCCTGCGCGGGAATGACGAATTTATGGCGACGTGTGGTATTTACGACGTTTTCAAGGCACTACACGAAGTCGTGCGTTATTGTTCCCAAGTGTGAAATATTTTGTTTGATCCAGCAAATTACATTTATAACTCATTGATTTAATTATCTTAATAAATGCACTATTTGTGGTTACAGTTTACTGGCATTAGTTGATTTCAGGCTTATATCTTGTTCATCGGGACGGAATGAACCAGCCCCAAACTTAGTAACAAAACGAAGGAAATTATCATGAAAAAAATCTCAGTTGCGCTTTTAGCTTTGGCGGCACTTTCGACAACTGCATTGGCAAACGATAACCGCGACGGCCGCGGTTACCAGGATAGCCTGGGCCAATTTACATCTCCAACTGCAGGCGCAAGCTTGTTTGGCCCAAAGATTTCAACCAAGATCACGTCGACAGTGGCTCAGTACCAAGCTTTTCGTCTTTTTGAAAAGAACGGAACGACTGACTCAGGCGTATAATATTTACTGTTAATGAAACTAAAAATCTGCCGGCCAAGATCAACTTGGTCGGCTCGATTTTTTGTTCGAATCCAACTAAATAGCGCAATCCACATCGGTCAATCTGAGATCATCACCTTTGAACAAGAGTGGCATGAACTCGGTTTTGCTCATCGCATACGATATACAATCGCCGAAATTGAGCTGCGCTTGGTGGCCTTGGCCCTTGCCATATTTTTTGAAAGCCAAGACCGACTGATGAGCGGCGGCTACTGAAAAATCGACGACCTCAATTCGCGTTTGCCGTATCAGGTTTTGGATTTCATCAACGCCGGATTTGCCAATACGAAAAGTCACCACCATACAAGTTTCCAAATATGTGGGTGAAGCGATCAAGCTTTTCGACTTGCTCGATAAATAATTTGCAAAGTTGTCACTGTTGGGTTCGTTCAGAAGAATTGCAATCAATACTGATCAATCGATGACTGTCACCTTGGCAAGCCATTTTCATCGTAAAGAATTTCGTGAGCAGGTCGTCTATCTAGAATCGGCAGTTGAGCAACACGACCCTGAATTTCTCGGATTCCGGCCATAAAATTATCAGTTGGCAGAACGTGCCGCAATGTCTTTTGCCGCTCAAGTTCCCGCCGTGCACCTTCGAGCAGTGCCTCGGTGATTGGCTTGCCAGTATCACGCGCCAATCCACGGGATACTTCTTCAAGTTCACGGTTTTTGATGCTCAACGCCATTCTGCCACCTGCTACCTAAATTGGTATCGGATACCTAGTTGGTGTAAAATGGGCTCTTTTTCAAGACTTATACACTTTCATCCAGTCAAACATCTTATCAAATCCACCAAACGGATAAAGATGCGGGGCGGCGATGGCGAGCTCTGATTTGTCAAAATGCAGCAGCGCCAATTGATCAACAAACTCCGTTGGCTCGGAAACGGAGAGCAATTTGGTGATATTCAGTGCCTGCTTGCGGATGAACCGCGCCGAATTCCCAACTCCACACATCGCTGCATAGCGCACCAGCGTTTTAATTGTTGCAGGCCCTGGCACGCCGACATGTAGCGGCAGATCAATGCCGTGCTCACGCAACTGCCCAGCCCATAAAGCCAGTGGCCCAGCATCAAACAAAAACTGCGTGGCAATAAAGCCTGCCATGTTTTTTTCTTTCAACCAAGCTTGTTTGGATTTCAGCGCTGCCAATAATGCAGCTTCGCCATGAATTTTTGTGATGTCGGGATTGCCTTCTGGATGGCCTGCGATACCAATGCGCTTTAACCCGTTGGCCTCGAACACACCGGTTTCCATCAATTGAAGAGCTGAATTGTATTTGCCGATAGGTTGAGGTGCGCCACCGCCCAAGCACAGAATCGTCGAAACCTTTGCCTTTTCGGCAAACGCGCCGATGCGCGATTTCAAGTCTTCGTCGTCACGCACAAACCGCGCAGGCACATGCGGAATGGGTTCAAAACCAGCGCCGCGCAAAACCACACAGGCATTAATTTGCGCATCAACTTCAGCAGGATCAATAAGCGCGATAAATACGTTCGTGCCCTTGGCTAAGTTAGCGCTGAGCACAGGCAGTTTTTCAATTTGCTTTGGCGTAATCTCTATCGAAAGCTTTTCCAGAAATGCTTTGCCCGGATGTTCCATCGTGGCCGAAGTGGCTTTGCTGTGCAAATGGGGGGCATTCATAGGTTCGGTTCCATAATTATGACTTCAAGATTGCTCTCAAGCCCTTAAAATCGCTCAATCATTAGCGACAGACATTGCCAGAATACGACTGTTAACACTGTTCTAAGTCGTTTTCATACAATCGAATGGCGCTAGTGGACAATGATGTTATTTTGGCGCTAAAGTTGATCAACGGAGATTTTTCGATGTTTGGCGACAAAGCAAAAGAGCTGCCACAGACTGTGGCGCTCGTTCTCATTCCAGAATTCACGATGATGCCCGTCACATCGGTGATCGAGCCTTTACGCATTGCCAACAGGCTTTCGGAAAAGACGCTCTATAAATGGACGCTCCATTCCCTTGATGGCCAACCGGTTTCGGCGTCTAGCCAAATCTCGACGATGGCAAATGGCGATCTTGAAACCGTTCATCCAGATGCAACAGTTGTTATCTGCGCTGGCATTAATGTGCAGCGTCATACCGATAAACGGATGCTCAGCTGGCTCCGTAAAACCGCAAGGCGGGGTGCTGTCATTGGCGCTGTCTGCACGGGCGCACATATTCTGGCTGAGGCCGGTTTGTTGGATGGCTATCGCTGCACCATTCATTGGGAAAATCTGCCAGGGTTTTCCGAGGCGTTTCCAGAGATCAATGCGACCGGCGGTCTATTTGAAATTGATGGTGATCGTTTCACCAGTGCGGGCGGCACCACGGCTATAGACATGATGCTCACGATGATTGCGAGCCAGCATGGGCCAGATCTGGCTGCATCGGTTGCCGAAGCCATTCTCCATTCGCCGATCCGCCATCACAGCGAAAATCAGCGCATGTCCCTGCCAGCGCGGATTGGTGCTCGGCATCCAAAACTGGTTTCCATTATTGAAAAGATGGAAGAGAATTTGGAAGATCCGTTGTCGCCGAGTTTGCTGGCAAAACAGGCTGGGCTTTCAACGCGGCAACTCGAGCGACTGTTCCGTCGTTATCTTGATCGTTCGCCAAAGCGATATTATTTGGAGTTGCGATTGAAGAAGGCGCGATCCCTTTTGTTGCAGACTGATTTGTCTGTGATCAATGTTGCTTTAGCGTGTGGCTTTTCTTCGCCATCACATTTTTCTAAATGCTACCGGGCTTTTTACGGCCGAACCCCATACCGCGAGCGCGGCGTTCCAATTTCTCAAGCAGCATAAAACGGGGAGCAAGTCTAGAAGACTCGCTCCCCCGGCTAGCACAAATTGCGACTGGGGGCAGTAAACAAGATGTGCCCACCGATC
>JAYTSN010000065.1:0-2137 GCA_043745625.1 Aestuariivirga sp.
CCGCGCAGCCAATGGTATAAGGATGCCTTTACTTTAGTGTCTTCCGATGGCCGCGCACCTGTTGCAAGCAAGACAAGCTGGATCACCCAAGCGTTTAAATTTTTGTAGGCAAACAGGGCTAAACCCCTCGCATGTTGCTGCAATGTTCTGCTATAGAGTCGCCATGCTAACTGCTCTTTCCATTCGCGATATCGTTTTGATTGAAAAGCTTGATCTGGTTTTGGATCAAGGTTTGACAGTGCTGACCGGCGAGACGGGTGCTGGCAAATCAATCTTGCTTGATAGTTTGGGTTTGGCGCTGGGGGCCCGTGGTGATTCATCTTTGGTGCGCACGGGACAGGCCAAGGGCAGTGTCTCGGCCTCGTTCAGTTTGCCTGATACGCATTCTGCTTTTAAATTATTAGCTGAGCAGGGTGTGGATGCGGAAGGAGAAATTGTTATTCGCCGCATTCAGAATGCTGATGGGCCGAGCCGGGCCACGATTAATGATCAACCTGTGAGTTTGAATTTGTTGCGCCAAGTTTCGGGCATGCTTGTGGAACTGCATGGGCAACATGCTGATCGGGCTTTGGTTGATGTAGCTGAACATCGGCGGCTGCTTGATGCGTTTGGTGGGCTTGAACCACATGTTGTGAAGCTGAATGCCCTGTGGCTTGAACTGACAACGGCACGCAACGCACTGGCCGAACATAAATCGTTGATGGCGCGGGCTGAGGCAGAGCGCGAATATCTGGAACATGCGGCGCAAGAGTTGGGCGAGCTTAATCCTGAGGCCGAAGAAGAAAAACTTTTGGCTGATAAGCGCCAGTTGATGATGCAATCTGAGCAATATATTTCAGCTTTGGATGATGCAGAGAATGCACTGGCAGGAGACAGCAATGGCGAAGCGCGGTTGCATGCGGCTTTGCGTAAATTAGAACGGCGCAAGGAAGGGGCAGGCGGGCGGCTTGATGCTGTAACGTCAGCACTTGACAGGGTGATCCTTGAATTTAACGAAGCGCAACGTGCGATGTATGAAGCGCGGAAAACTTTTGCTTTTGATCCACGTGATTTGGAAAAATCAGAAGAGCGCTTGTTTGCACTTCGGGCGGCGGCGCGGAAATTTAAATGTACGGTTGATCAATTGGCTGGTGTGCGCGAGAAGTTTGAAAGCGACTTGCAATCGCTAAGCGATGGCGGGGCTAAGCTTTTGGTGCTGGAAAAGACCCACGCTGAGGCTAAGGGTGCTTATGAAAAGGCAGCGGATATTTTGAGTGCGCTGCGCCGCAAGACTGCCAAGCAATTGGACAAGGCTGTGGCTGCGGAGCTTCCGGCGTTAAAACTGGAAAAGGCGAGATTTGAAACGGATGTACAGGCTGATGCAGCAAAGCCGTCTTCCACAGGTATTGACCGCGTTGAGTTTGTGGTGGCGGCTAATCCAGGCACGCCGCTGCAACCCTTGATGAAAGTTGCATCGGGTGGTGAATTGGCGCGGTTTATGTTGGCGCTGAAAGTTATTTTGGCGGCCAAGGGATCAGCCCCTGTGTTAATTTTCGATGAAATTGACACTGGTGTTGGTGGGGCTGTGGCAGATGCAATTGGCAATCGTTTGCGGCGTTTGGCGCAAGGGCTTCAGGTGTTGGCGGTTACGCATTCTCCCCAAGTGGCGGCGCGGGCTTCGCAGCATATGTTGATTTCAAAAGCCGAAGATAAGAAAGCCAAACGCATGTTTACGCAGGTTGAGCCGCTGGCCGACCAAACCCGCCGAGAAGAGCTGGCGCGGATGTTATCGGGCGCAACAGTGACGGATTCGGCGCGGGCCCAAGCTGATGAATTGTTGGCGGGTGCGCAGTGAACAGCAAGCAGGCGGCAACTGAGCACGCTGCTTTAGCGGCTGAAATTGCTGCGCATGATTTAGCCTATCATCAAGCTGATGCGCCGACGATCAGCGATGCGGATTATGATGGCTTGCGCAAAAGGTTACTTGCGCTTGAGACCGAGTTTCCGGACTTGGCGCAGAGATCTATATCGGGCAAGGTTGGCGCGGCGCCATCACCTAAATTCACTAAGGTTCGGCATGTCGTTCCAATGTTGTCACTTTCGAACGCATTTGCGGACGAAGATGTGCATGAATTTTTAGGACGGGTTCGGCGCTTTC
>JAYTSN010000066.1:0-6311 GCA_043745625.1 Aestuariivirga sp.
TTGGCCGTAAACGGACAGATTACGCCAGAGCTGATCAATCACATTCGCTATACCCGAAAAGTAAAGGCCGCATCCGAATTTACGGGCAGCATAAATCCAGCACCCGAAGCGCCTGTTGCAGCAACTCAACTTGTAAGCCAGCCCATCGCTGAAGAACCACAAGCTGCTGTTGAACCACCAATAATGCCGAAGCAAAAAAAACCTGTCAAAACGAATAACGTTGCCAAAGTGGCAAACCGTGTTGCCCCAAAGCCAGTCCAAAATAATAACCTGATTACCGTTCAAAAAGCCCTTGCCGCGAAAGGCTATGCGGTGGGTGCAGCCAATGGCAAAATGTCTCCAGCCACACGCGCCGCGATCTTGAAGTATGAGCTCGACAATGGCCTGCCGATGGATGGCGTAATTGATTTGCCGTTGCTTGCCGCTCTGAACAATAATTGATCTGGTTGCTCTAAATGACACGACTCAAATCAGAAATTTGGGTTGCAGCCTTGCTGCGGCGATGTGCAACCCAAGGCCAATTCGGTGCCGTCATTCATCATGGTGCAGACGAAGCAGGCATCATCTATGTCTATATCAACCGCCTCAATGGCCTCTATGATCTGTTAAGCCCGCCACCTGGCCCCGCTTACGACGATAACGGCGAGCGCCGCTTTGCTCTACACTTCAAAAACCCCGTTGATTGGCCAACGGTAAGTGCTGTTATTGCCAAACAACGCAACTCTGACCCTGATCTTTGGGCAGTTGAAATTGAAGTTCGGGAAGGCTTTGCAGGAATTATGATTGAGGCTTGAATCCTTATCAAATTTTTAACCATGTACGTCCTTATTTAGCACAATAGAAGTTGAGGAATGAGGGCTAGATATGGCGTCGGTAATTGCGTTGGCAGATTGGCCCAAAAACACAAAGGCACCAGAGCCCTTTGAAGGCAACGCGAAGATCATCATATTCAATGGTGTTCGCTTTGAGCGCCTCCACGAAGAACCACACCTAGAAACTCATAAACGGCGCTTACCCAGCAGGCACAATCAAGCTGTTGCAGAAGAGCTGGAGTAGGGAAGTTCAGTAGAACCACTCTAACATTAATGTGTCATCCCCGCGCGAAGGCGGGGATCTGCGTTTTGCAGCCAAGAAAACAGAGATTCCCGCCTTCGCGGGAATGACGGTTCGGGGGATGTAAAATTACGCTTGGCTTCGTGAAGATCTAAGGCACTTTCTGCCCGCAGGTGCTGCCTTCCATTGTAGCCACAATTTGCGGCCGCATGAGTTCGTCAGCTAACGGAATCCAAATCACCGCTATGCCGCGTGTTTCTGAAGTCTCAGCATGCCAGCCCAAGGTTTCAATTTGGATAGCGTCTTCTGAACGATTGTTGCCCAACAATTGTTGGAAAAAAGTTTTGGTCTTCGAAAGCTCAACTTTGAAATCCGAAGTTCCGGCTTGCACATCATTCAACGCATAAACTTGCCTGCCCGATTGCGCGTAGATCGACAACGTCCAATAGGATCGAGGCAGTTTTGCGTTAAGCTCAACATTGCCTCCGCTTAAATCAAACTTACAGATGCCAACCACCGATTTGGAAGTTGCAGCAGGAATCAAAAGTGTTTGCTTGGCTGGATCTGCAATGAAGAATGTGTTGAATGGCTTGTCATCGGTTGAAATTCTAAGCTGTCGCTGAAACACCAATCGAGGCACAAACAGCACACAGGAAACATGGGCGATAACAGCCACGAGCAATGCGATGATACACCAAAAGCCGCGCCCCATTCTCAGCAGCCCTTCTTGGTCACGCTGGGCAATTCAACAGTTTGTCCATTTTGCGCTTCATTGACGACGTATACGAGAGATATGTTGCTACCATCAGGCTCAAGCCAGTTGCCTGGCATAGGACGGGTGGAGATCGTAACTTTCAAACCGTCATCCTGATCAACAATGGCTTCGCCAGCAGTCAAAACCGAATGGGCAGATAAACCACCAGCCTGGCTCACACTCATCGTCCACCAACGCGCTGGGGTGATTTTGCCTTCGACAAGATAAACGCAATCACTGCGCAAACGACTGCCGCTTTCATCTGTGGTCCGCACAAAACTCTGCGCCAGTTTTGGCGGCGGCAATTGTCCACCACTTAAAAAATGATTCAATGTGTAGACAAGCTTGGTGTCGTTGCCCGCAAGTTGCCACTCGGCCCAAGCAGGGTTATTAGCAACCGGCCGCAGCCCATACGATCCCAATGCGCTGACGGCTGAAAGAATGCCCAGAAGCAACCCCGAAAAAATAGCCGCAATTAAATAAGTGGCACGTCCCATTACGATATTTAAAATCCAAAAATGCCTTTTGATTTTTTCTTATTTGAATTAGCACCATACAATACGTCCATCAAAGTGCGACTTTTCTTGGCTGTCACATTGGGCTTTGGCAGAACCAAAACTTGATTATTGGAAACCGAATTGACCCGCGCTTTAGGGGCAGGTTGGCTCTGTGTCAGTTGTTTTGCAGGAGCATCAAACAGGTTGAACATACCGTCTAATACATCTTTGGCATCAGCGCTGGGGCCATCGCCTTCAGCGGGGTCAGGAATTGCCGGATCAACCGTTGGCAAGGGAGCATCAGCCGCCAGCGGAACGATGGCTGCAACGGCGACAGGCGGAGGTGTGTATGTATCGTCAAGCGGAACACCGGGCAGGCTTTCTGGCGTTAGACCTTCTTCAGCAATATCCATGATGCGTTTCCAAGCAGGCGCTGGAACACGTCCACCCGTCACAGCATTGGCCTTCGATCCATCCATCGGCGTATTATCGTCATTGCCAACCCAAACACCGGTCACGTGATGCGCAGTGAACCCTAAAAACCAAGCATCGCGAAAGTTCGCGTTCGTTCCGGTTTTGCCGCCTACAGGAGCATAAGTCAGATTGGCGCGCGTCGCAGTTCCCCTCATCACCACGTCATGCAACATCGAATTCAGCTCAGCTACATTATCATATGGTTCGACTTGTGGCGCTTCAACTGCATTGCTTGCATGGCTATAAAGCAGGTCGCCATTGGTGCGGCGAATTTCGACCACAGCATAGGGCCTCGCCAGTTTGCCGCCGCCGGCCAATGTTGCATAGCCTGTTGCAATATCCAACAAAGTGAGTGCGCTGGTTCCAATTGACATGGTCGGGTAGGGATCAATCATCCCCTGAATACCGACACGGTGGGCCGTTGCTTCAATTTCTTGTCTTGTGAATTGCTTCATCAGTTTTACAGCGATCGTGTTGATTGAATGCGTGAGCGCCACCGAAAGCGGAATTTTTCCGCGGTATCCTGGTTCGAAATTATGCACACACCAGTCAATCACACAAACAGGCCCGTCTTCAACAATCGTGTCACGTGTAAAGCCATGATCAATTGCAGTGAGATAAACAAACGGTTTGAACGAGGAACCCACTTGGCGTTTTGCATTGGTCGCCCGGTTAAACTGACTATCACCATAATCGCGCCCACCGATAATGGCACGAATGGCACCATCGGGCGTCATCGTAATGGACGCAGCCTGACCAAAGTTTCGGTCAACACCTTGCGTGTCAATCACATCGTTGAGAATTTGCTGGCTTGCATCCTGCAGCTTGGTATTAATCGTGGTTTTCACTTCCACAACATAATTGGTCATCAAACCCTGCGCTTGCATAACATCAAGCGTGTCTTGATAAGCCCAATCCAGAAACCAGTTGGGACTAGCCAACTCATCTTGGTGAATGATGACAGCGGGCGAACGCTTGGATTGCAAGAGCTCGCCTTGGTTGATGAATCCTGCATCTAACATCCGGTAGAGCACAACATTCGAGCGCGCCTTAGAGGCTTCCGGATTGGAATGCGGAGCATAATTTGTGGGTGCCTTAAAGAGCCCAGCCAACACAGCAGATTCAGCCAGATCAATATCGCGAACCGATTTTCCAAAATAGAACTGCGAAGCCGCTTCCACGCCATAATTCCCGCCACCAAGATAAGACCGATCAAGATAGAGCTTTAAAATTTCACTTTTCGAAAGCCGCGCTTCAATCCACAGAGACAAGAATGCTTCATTCACTTTGCGGCGAAGCGTGCGCTCAGGTGAAAGAAAAAGATTCTTTGCAACTTGTTGCGTAATGGAAGAGCCACCTTGCTTGGCGCCGCCACCTTTGGCGTTGTGCACCATAGCGCGCAAAGTTCCGATCACATCAACACCGAAGTGTTCGTTAAACCTGGCATCCTCAGTTGCCAAAACAGCTTTGATCAAAATCCGCGGAATCTCATCAAGCGGAATCGCATCATCCTGCTTAATGCCGCGCCGCCCGATAATTTTTCCGTCACTGTCCGTAAATGTAACAGCATAGGGCCGCCCCCGGTTCCAAATATCACCCGTGCCGGAGAAAGGCGGAAGCGCATAAGCCAGAAGCGCAAACGCAGCCACAACGCCAAAAGTAAAAAAATCATCGATCAAATCAACGATAATGCGCTTAGGCCCTGCGACTCTAAAATAACGATAGAGAAAAGAAGAATAGGCCGAACCCGCCCGTTTCATAAAATCCCATATCTCGAACAAGGTCGAACTCACATAAGAGTCACCGATCCAGATCGCGCGGTAGATTGCGTTACGGGTGGGAAGTTTATCCAATTGGCAGAACTCGTTTCAACTCAGAAATAAACCGAAGCGGTGCAAGAAGCAAGTTCAGCACTTGTCTGATTCGGCAAAGACTAAAAATTAGGCAGTTAGCAAGCAAAGTTGCGTAATATTAAGGCAACGCTTGGTGGAAACTTGGGCAACGCTATTTTTATTATATTGTTTTCATACGTTTATGATTTTCCCGCACTTGGCACATGAATTGCCTGGCGATTGAACTGAGTGCACAAAAATTAGCACCACCAAAATGGGGCCCACCAATGACCTATAAAAGATTCGCGGCTGCGGTTGCAGCATTCACCACGCTTGTGAATGCGGCAAATGCACAAACCAATGCTTTGAACGCGGGCGATACAGCGTGGGTGCTGGCAGCCACCTGCCTGGTCATCCTCATGACCATTCCGGGTTTGGCCCTTTTCTATGGCGGCTTGGTGCGCAAGAAAAACGTCCTCTCCACTTTAATGCAAAGCTTCGCGGCATGTTGCCTTGTTTCAATTCTCTGGATTATCGCAGGCTATAGTTTGGCGTTTAGTGGGCAGGGCCTTTTTCTGGGCGACACAAAACAATTATTCCTCAGTGCACTGACGAAAGATGCGCTCATTGGCACCATTCCTGAAACGCTTTTCATGGTTTTCCAAATGAGCTTTGCCATCATCACGCCTGCGGTGATTTGCGGCGCATTTGCCGATCGTATGAAATTTTCCGCATTGCTCTGGTTTCTGGGCGCTTGGCTGATGTTGGTTTATGTGCCCGTGTCGCATTGGGTGTGGGGCGGTGGCTTCTTGGCCAAAATGGGTTTCCTGGATTTTGCGGGCGGAACGGTTGTTGAAATTAACTCAGGCGTTGCTGGCCTTGTTGCTGCGTTGATGATTGGTAAGCGCCGGGGCTTTCCGCAAGAAAACATGGTGCCGCATAATTTGATTTTGTCAGTCACAGGCGCTGGCCTGCTCTGGGTTGGCTGGCTCGGCTTTAATGGCGGCTCGGCATTGGCCGCAAATTCGACAGCAGCTTTCGCTCTTGCCAACACTCAAATTGCTGGCGCTGCTGCTGCCCTCGTGTGGATGGGCTTTGAATGGTATTTGCACAAACGCCCCAGCGTATTAGGCATCATCTCTGGTGCAGTCGCAGGCCTTGTGGCCATCACACCAGCCTGTGCTTATGTATCGCCCATGGGTGCCATGGTCGTTGGCGCAGCTGCAGGTGCCATCTGCCTCTATTTCGCAACCAGCGTGAAACGCCGCTTTGGCTATGACGACTCGCTTGATGTCTTCGGCGTACATGGCATCGGCGGTATTGTGGGCGTTTTAGGTATTGGCGTCCTGGGCTCACAAAGTTGGGGTGGAACGGCGGGATTAATCGAAGGCAGCGCCCAGCAACTGTTCATACAAGTTGAAGGCATTATTGTTGTTGCAGCGTGGTGTGCGGTCATCAGCTATGCAATCCTCAAAGTGATCGATGCAACCATTGGCCTTCGCGTTTCAAAAGATATTGAAATCGAAGGTTTGGATCTTAACCTCCACGGTGAAGTTGTGCCATAAGGCACTTCATGACTGATAAGCCTTTTTGGAAAACCAAAACTCTCGCCGAGATGACGCGGCCAGAATGGGAAAGCCTGTGCGATGGCTGTGGCCGTTGCTGTTTGAACAAACTTGAAGATGAAGACACAGGTGAATA
>JAYTSN010000067.1:0-2121 GCA_043745625.1 Aestuariivirga sp.
TGCGAAACTCGCCAACATTTCCGTTGGCTTCATCAAAACGCATCATGCGGTTATTGGGAATGTCTGACCAAATGAGATAGCGCCCCGCAGCAAACCATGCGGGCCCTTCGGCCCAGCGTGTGCCCGTCCACAACCGCTCAACACGGGCATGGCCGATCAGACACCGATCAAAGCGCGGATCAAGAACTTCGTAACCAGTGCCTTCAGGTTGACCATAAAACATGTTTTATTTCCTCATATATTTTTCGCTCATATTGGCGGGGCAATTTGCATCATGCAAGGCCCTAGTCAATCACGTCCGCATCGGCTACCACGCGGCCAACATGGCAAATCTTTTACTCAATTTACAAAACACTAAACTTACCTTTGGCGGCAAACCTGTGCTTGAGGGCGCGGAATTGATGCTGCATTCCGATGACCGCATGTGCCTCGTGGGGCGCAACGGCTCTGGCAAATCAACACTGCTCAAAATTGCAGCCGGGCTGATTGAGACAGATGATGGAACGCGGTTTTTCCAACCCGGTACGACGGTGCGCTATCTGCCGCAGGAACCTGATTTCGCCGGCTTCAACACGGTGCTGGACTATGTCGAAGCAGGTTTGGGGCCGACTGATAATCCATATCGTTGCCGCCACTATCTTAATGAGCTGGGTTTGAGCGGCGAAGAAAATCCATCGCAGCTTTCAGGCGGCGAGGCCAGACGTGCGGCGATTGCGAGAACGCTGGCACCGGAGCCTGATATTTTGTTACTTGATGAGCCGACCAATCATCTTGATCTTCCAGCAATTGAATGGCTTGAAGCGGAGCTGAAATCTTTGCGCTCGGCTTTCATCCTGATCAGCCATGATAGACGGTTTTTAGAGGCGCTAACCAACCGTACCATTTGGCTGGACCGGGGCATGGCCAAGCGCATGAATCGCGGCTTTGAATTTTTTGAAGAATGGCGCGACCAGGTTCTGGAAGAAGAAGAAATCAACCAACAGAAACTGAACCAGAAGATTGCCGCTGAAGAACATTGGATGCGCTACGGTGTGACGGCGCGCAGAAAGCGCAACGTGCGGCGCGTAGGGTTGCTGGGCAGTTTGCGCAGCGAACGCCGCGAATATGTGGGGTCTCAAGGCAATGTGAAACTCTCGGCATCAACGGCTGATATTTCTGGTAAGCTGGTGGCAGAGGCCAAGAAGATTTCGAAATCTTACGGCGACCGCACGATTGTAGCGGGGCTTGATTTGCTGCTGCTGCGTGGCGATAGGCTTGGCATTGTGGGGCCCAACGGCGGCGGCAAGACAACGCTGATCAAATTGATCACAGGCGATTTAGAACCTGACTCAGGCACCATCAAGTTGGGAACGAATTTGCAGATCGTGGCACTCGATCAAAGTCGCCAGAGCCTTGACCCAACAACGCTCGTGCAAGATGTGATCACTGCTGGGCGCGGGCAATCCGTGACCATCAATGGCGAAACCAAGCATGTGGTATCTTACATGCGCGACTTTTTGTTTAAGCCTGAGCAGGCACGCACCCCTGTTTCTGTTTTATCAGGCGGTGAACGCGCAAGGCTGATTTTGGCGCGCGAACTGGCCAAGGCCTCGAATTTTCTGGTGCTTGACGAGCCGACCAATGATTTAGATTTGGAAACGCTTGATCTGCTGCAAGAAATGCTGGCCGACTATAAGGGCACAATTTTGCTGGTGAGCCATGACCGCGATTTTCTGGACCGCGTGGCGACATCAATCCTGATGTATGAAGGCGAGGGCCATTGGACGGAATATGCAGGTGGCTATACCGATATGTTAGCCCAGCGCGGTGCAGGCGTTGCGGCGCGGAAATTGAAGGAACAGGAACGCGAGATCCGTGAACCTGTTGCTGTGGTTGAAGCAAAGCCGCAAGCCAAGCGCAAGCTTTCGTTCAAAGAAAAATACACGCTTGATACACTGCCTCTAAAGATTGAGGCGCTGAAGGCAGAGTTGCACAAGCTTGAAGATGTGATGGCTGATGTGACGCTGTTCACACGTGATCCAAAATTATTTGATAAGACTTCGCTGAGGCACCAGGCAGCCCATGATGAATTGGTGCAGGGCGAGGAGCAGTGGCTGGAGCTGGAAATGATGCGCGAGGAGT
>JAYTSN010000068.1:0-2113 GCA_043745625.1 Aestuariivirga sp.
GGCTGGTTTGTGGGCAATGGCGTTGGAGAACCTGCCGCTCCGTTTACGCAGTTTAAGTTTGTTGTGTATTGCGCCAAGCTGCTGACGCTGCCTGCTGCCATTTTCTCGCTTACTGTGATGCCGACGCCAGACGATAATGTTGCTACTGCCGCACCAAATGGCCCAAGCCCTGCGCCAGATGAAGTGGCCGTGGAAAGAGCTGAGCCATTGCTTGTTGCTTGTGCGCCATAGGTAAACTGGTCGGCAGCATTGGCACGGCCACCACTGATCACTTTGTTTGCAGACAAAGTTGAATATTGCAAAGCCAGCATAACGCCTTGCAAACCACCAGAGACCAGCTGAACGTTAACTGTGGTTGGGCTTAAGCTGCCAACGATATAAGCACCCACTGTGCCGGCCACGCCCGTTTCCTTAAATGTCGCGGTGCCTGCACCGGTCACTGTGGGATAGATTGTGCCAGAAATCGGAACCACTTGATCAACGATCGTCCAAGCTCCACCGTTGGTGACAAAAGTTAAAGATTCGCCATTATTGGTCGACTCTGCGTCGGCGACAACAAATTTGAATTGGCCTGATGCAACCACGCCATTAGGCGGCGTTACAATGATATTAGACATCGTTAAATTAATCGTGCCGCCTGCTGTTGAGTAAAGAATTGGATTGCCTGGGATGCCGAGGAAAGCCGTATTACCGGTGGCAGCCCCACTCCAAGCAGGCGCAGGTTTAGCAACGATAATGCCAGCATTGGAGGAATTTCCAGTCAACAGAAATGAGAGAATGGATCCGTCTGACAATGTGATTGAAAAGGTCTGACCAGCGCCGAACACCGTCGCATTATTATAGGAGCTCATATCGATCCAGCAATAAGTTTGCCAAGATGGGGAGGCCGTTCCCTGCGAGGTGGCGGGTGCGCAGGTTGCGGCAAGAGCGACCGATGCAAAGGCAAAACTAAAAAAGGCAATTGCGACCAGCGCAAGCCTTATCACATGTCTGAAAAGATCTTTTGAAATCATACTCATCAACGTTCTCATCATGCTGAGAATGGAGTATGATATTTATGGTTAGTGAAAAGTTAATTTGTCGACGCTTTGGAAGATTTAATGCGGCGGTAATCTGCAGCCTCGCGCCTTGCGCATTTTTAAGATATTCACATTGCAAAAACTAAAACCGATTTTCCCCACCTACTGGATAATGGAACATGATCGACCCTACCACCATGGATCCGCGCAATATAGCAACCCTCCGGGCCATCATGGCGGCGCTCCGAACTCCTGTTACGGGTTGCCCGTGGGACTTGGAGCAAGATTTCGCCTCCATAGCGCCTTATACAATCGAGGAAGCCTATGAAGTGGCTGATGCCATCCAGCGCGGCAACAAGGCTGACCTGTGTGATGAGCTTGGCGATCTGCTGTTGCAACCGATCTACCATGCCCAAATGGCGGCCGAGGAAGGCAGCTTTACCTTTGATGATGTGATCGAAGCCGTGGTGACGAAAATGATCCGCCGCCATCCGCATGTGTTTGGGGATGCCGAGGCAAAAGCCGCAGGCGTTGCCAAAGGGTTCTGGGAGGCGGGCAAAGCCAAGGAACGACAAGGCCAACCCAATCAGGGTTTGCTTGCAACAGTGCCCATCGCCCTGCCCGGCCTAACCAGAGCCGTAAAGCTGCAATCAAAGGCCGCCAAAGTGGGCTTTGATTGGCCCTCGGTTGAAAATGTCTATGATAAGATCGCCGAAGAAATAGCCGAGCTGCGCGCCGCCGCTGATGCCGATAAAGCAGGCGAGTTTGGGGATGTGCTGTTTGCGCTTGCCAATGTGGCAAGGCATTTGGGGATAGACCCTGAAGCCGCTTTGCGCAGCACTAACGATAAGTTCACGCGTCGATTTGGCTATATCGAAACCGAGTTGGCAAAATTGGGGCGAGAGCCAAAGGATTCTGATTTGGCAGAGATGGACACGCTGTGGAACCAGGCGAAGGAATTTGAGCGGAGGCTGTAAAGTGGTCGCCAATCATCGCCCCCCAACATTCAATCTGCTCCACACCAACTCTCTCCCCTCGCGGGAGAGAGCAGCTTGTTTTGCAAAGCAAAACAAGCAAGAGAGGGAAGTTCATAT
>JAYTSN010000069.1:0-6245 GCA_043745625.1 Aestuariivirga sp.
GATTTGATCTCGCCCGCAAACTCTAAATGAGGCGCAGATTTCATGCCTTGCACGGGGATCACATCAGTCAAGGCCGCATCAGTATCAATATGGCCGCGAATGATATTGAGAAAATCGACAAGGCCTGATGATTTCAGGCGACGTGAAATATCTAAACCCTCTTGCTTGCTGGTGCCGCCTTCCATTGCTTCATCTGCGGTGTAACGCACACCCACAATAAAATCATCGCCCACCCGTCCGCGAATTTCGCGCAGAGTATCAAACAAGAACCGCAACCGATTATCAAGCGAGCCGCCATAAGGCGCTTCCAAGCTGTTGGTTGCTGGCGATATGAATTGATCAAGCAAATGGCCGTAAGCTTCAAGCTCAATGCCGTCCATGCCCGCTGCCTTCATGCGCTCGGCGGCATCACCAAAATCTTTAATGATGCGGGTGATATCCCAATCTTCAATCAGCTTTGGAAAAGCCCGGTGCGAAGCCTCGCGCTCAAATGACGGCGCAACAACAGGTAACCAATCACCCTTGCTCCACCCCGTGCGGCGGCCCAGATGCGTGAGTTGAATCATTACTGCACAATCATGATCGTGCACTGCGTCCGTCAGCTTCTTCAACCAGCCGACCACTTCATCTTTGTAGGCCAGCACGTTGTTGAACACCGGTGGCGAATCTTTCGACACAGCTGCCGACCCTGCCGTCATCGTCATGGCAATGCCGCCCTTGGCGCGTTCCACATGATAAGCCCGGTATTTATCCTTGGGCATGCCGTCTTCAGGATAAGCTGGCTCATGCGATGTTGTCATGATTCGGTTTTTGAGGGTGAGGTGCTTTAACTTGTAAGGTTGAAGCAGCGGGTCTGAAGATTGCATATCACTATCCGATTTGGTTCTTGCAAAGATAAGCGCTTTGCGGTGCAATAGTAAATCGATTCAAATCAACAGTTCAAAGGTATCCCAATGCGCATCGAAGCCATTTCGCCCGGACGCGACATTCCAAAAGAAATTAACGTTATTGTCGAAGTGCCCGTGGGTGGCGAGCCGATTAAATATGAGATGGATAAGCAAGCAGGCACACTCGTTGTGGACCGCTTTCTCTATACATCCATGCGCTATCCCGGCAATTATGGTTTTATCCCGCACACGCTTTCAGGCGATGGAGATCCCGTTGATGTGCTGATCGCCAATCAACGCAGTATTGTTCCGGGCGCAGTGGTTGCTTGTCGTCCCGTTGGTGTTCTGAAGATGCAGGATGAAATGGGCGGCGATGAAAAAATCATAGCCGTGCCCGTACCCCGCCTGACGCGGCGCTATGAAAACGTGCACAATTATTTAGATTTGCCAGAAATTACCATCCAACAGATTGAGCATTTCTTTGTTCACTATAAAGATTTAGAGCCGAATAAATGGGTGAAGGTTCTGGGCTGGGGCAACGCCATTGAGGCTGAACAGATGATCATGGAAGGCATTGAACGGGCCAAAAAATGAGAGTCCAATTCACACCGCAAGCCACTTGTTTTAATCGAACATGAACACTATGTAACGTTTTTCGGAATTTTGCTAAGGGCCAAAAAAGCTTGATTGAACATCTATTTGCACCAGGTGCACTGGTTGCGTTTTTCAAAGTAGTCATGATCGATCTCGTGCTGGCGGGCGACAATGCCATTGTCATCGGCATGGCTGCTGCGGGCCTGCCCAAAGAAATGCGCGCCAAGGCAATTTTGGTCGGCATTATTGCAGCTACAGTTTTGCGCATTTTGTTTGCGCTCGTAGCCGTTCAACTTCTGCAAATTATTGGCCTCGTCCTTGTGGGCGGCATTTTATTGTTGTGGGTGTGTTGGAAAATGTGGCGCGAGCTGCGCGAAGCGCTGCACTACGATGACAATGACAATGACGATGAAAACAAAGTGGTCAGTGAAGATTTTGAACATGATGGCCCAACAGTGCCGCGAACCAAGAAAACCTTTGCCCAAGCCGCATGGCAAATTATTATCGCTGATATTTCAATGTCGCTTGATAATGTGCTGGCCGTAGCTGGTGCAGCGCGCGAACATCCTTGGGTTCTTATTTCCGGTTTGGCGCTTTCGATCGCGTTGATGGGTCTAGCTGCTACATTTATTGCGAGACTGCTGGGCAAATATAAATGGATCGCCTATGTGGGCTTTGCCATCATTCTCTATGTTGCTTTGGAAATGATTTACCGCGGCACATTTGAAGTGATACCCAAAGTTATTATCGGCCTAAGCTAATAACTTCCGTACTGAATCTTTCCAGCCCGCATATTTCGCTTCGCGAAGTGCGGGCTTCATTTTGGCTTCAAAGCGCTTTTGACGCTTCCAAGTTTTGGCGAATGTTGCAGGCTTTGGGAGAAGGCCCACTTGCAGACCTGCCAGATAAGCCGCACCCAAAGCAGTGGTTTCTAAATTCTTAGGGCGATCAACCGGGGCATCAAGAATGTCAGACAAGTTCTGCATCGTCCAATCAGAGGCCGTCATGCCGCCATCGACGCGCAAAACGGTTTGGCCCGCATGGCCCCAATCTTTTTTCATGGCCTCAAGCAGATCGCGGGTCTGATAGCAAACCGCCTCCAGGGCGGCCCGCGCAATTTCCTTGTTCGTCGTTGCGCGTGTAAGTCCAAACATCGCGCCACGCGCATCAGCGTTCCAATAAGGCGCACCCAAACCCACAAAAGCGGGTACCAGGTAAACTTCTTGTTTCGTATCAGCCGCACGCGCAAGAGGCCCCGTTTCTTTTGCAGACTTCACAATTTTGATGCCGTCACGGAGCCATTGCACAGCAGCGCCAGCGATGAAAATAGCACCTTCAAGCGCATATGTGCGCTTGCCATCCAGTTGGTAAGCTATGGTGGTGAGCAAGCGGTTGTTTGAGGGAACTGGAGTATCACCCGTATTGAGCAATGCAAAACAGCCCGTACCATAAGTTGATTTCATCATGCCCGGTTCAAAGCAGGCTTGGCCGATCATGGCGGCATGTTGATCGCCCGCCACGCCGCCAATGGGAATGGCCGTGCCAAACAATTTTTTGTCTGTCACGCCGAAATCCGCTGCGCAATCTTTAATCTCAGGCAAAACGGCACGTGGAATATTCAGTATCTGCAGCAATTCATCATCCCATTGGCCGCTATGAATATTGCAGAGCAAAGTGCGCGAAGCGTTGGTAGCATCAGTGGCGTGAACTTTGCCGCCCGTTAACCGCCAAATCAGAAAACTATCAATCGTGCCAAAACATAACTCGCCTTTTTCAGCGCGGGCGCGCGCCCCCCGCACATTGTCCAACACCCAGTTCAGTTTTGTGCCGGAAAAATAAGGATCAAGCAGCAGTCCTGTCTTCAGCGTGAAAAGAGCTTCATGCCCAGCCGCCTTCAATTCTTTGCAAAATTCAGCAGTGCGCCGATCTTGCCAAACAATAGCCTTGTGAATCGGCTTGCCGGATTTGCGGTCCCACACCACAACCGTTTCGCGCTGATTTGTAATACCGATTGAGGCGATATCTCTCCCCGCAACGCCCGCCTTGCGCAGGGCCGAACGGACTGTGAGCAAAACAGATTTCCAGATTTCTTCAGGATCATGCTCAACCCAACCAGAGGCTGGAAAAAACTGTTTGAATTCCTTTTGGGCCCTGGCTTTGGGATTAAGTTTTTTATCATAAACAATGGCGCGGGTTGATGTGGTTCCTTGATCAATCGCCAGAATATATTTCACCATAGCATTCGCCTCTTTCTTATGGAGATGAATTTGCAACATCGCGGACGATTGTCAAGCCGCAGAGCGCATCGCTTTGCCTTCAACAAGATTATTAAACATGGCTTCACTCACCCTGCGCATCTTTGGCATGAGCGGCAATGCTTCAGCGCGAACACGGTCATATGCACTAGCACCCAGCGAGGTTACCAACCATTCAATATATTGTGGAATCTCCGCCCATTTGCTGACCAACTCGGGCGTTAATTCGCCGTGGAATTGCGTGCCGATCATATTTCCACCAACTGACATAATCTGCACTTTCGTGATGTCAGAAGAGGCCAGAACCTCGGCACCTTCGGGCAGCTCGGTTACCTCAGCATGGTGCCATTGCATCATTTGAAACGAACTGGTGAGGTTAGTCGTCAAGCCATGGAATCCAGTCAGCTTAACCGTGCCGATGCCAACCTCGGCCTCACGCGCCAAACCCACTTTGCCGCCCAAGGCCTCAGCCAAAAGCTGCATGCCTAAGCATACCCCAAAAAATGGACGATTTCGATTGATGGCCCATTCCCGAATTGCGGCCTTTTCAGCGATCAACCAAGGATGTTGAGCTTCTTCCCACACATCCATAGCGCCGCCCATGACCAACATGAAATCATAAGGGGCGAGAGATGGAATCTCTTCGCCCCTGTGCAGTTGGATAATATCAAGCTTCGCACCCCGTGCGGCCAGAAATTCACCGAACAGGCCGGGAGGTTCATTATCCATATGTTGAAAAGCGATGGCCCGAGTGATCATAACAGTGTCCATAAAAAATGTTTGAACGCGCTACATAATAATTAAATTGCACAAGACAATGATTCGATTGTCGCAGTAGACCCAATGTTCTCCAGCTGAGTGAAGATTTCATGAACAACCCTGTAATAGCCGAAGTAACCCGTGGTTCTATCGTTGAAAGCCGCCACCATGGAGCCTATGTCGTTTGCGATATGAAGGGCAAGGTGGTGGTCTCCGCAGGTGACGTAAGAGCTCCCATTTATCCGCGTTCTGCAATCAAGGCTTTCCAATGCCTGCCGATGATTGAAAGCGGTGCCGCCGACGCATTCGGGTTTACCGATGAAGAAATTGCCTTGTGCTGCTCTTCTCACAGTGGCGAGGCCGAACATGTGCGGGTGGCAAAATCTATCTTGGCAAAATGCCAAGTTGACGAGGCCTGTTATGAATGCGGTGCGCATTATCCAAGCTCCAAAGAAGCGACCTATGCGTTGGTGCGCCATGGCGAGAATGCCCAACAGGTTCATAATAATTGTTCGGGTAAGCATGCAGGCATGTTGGCCTTGGCCAAGCAATTGGGTCTTGATAGTAAAGACTATGTGAAGCTCGGTCATCCCGTTCAAAGAGTGATCGCAAAAACAATTGAAAAATTATGCGAAGTTGATTTGTCCAAAGCGCCTGTCGGTGTTGATGGCTGTTCAGTTCCTACTTGGGCCATGCCTTTGCATAATATGGCGCTTGGCTTTGCAAAGCTCTGTGATGAAACTTATGCGCCCTATGAACGCATCATCCGCGCCGCCCGCAACCACCCTTTCATGATTGCTGGCACAGGCCGATTTGACACGCGCGTCATGCAAGCCGTTCCAAGACTGTTTATGAAATTTGGAGCTGAGGGTGTTTTCTGCGGCTGTATCCCTCACGCTAGGCTGGGCTTTGCAGTGAAGTGCGACGATGGCGCGGCCCGCGCTGTTGAGGTGGCGATGATCAGCGTGGCGCTCAAACTTGATGTATGGACGCCTGAAGAGCGCGAAAAACTATCTGGCTTTCACCATGAAACCATGAAAAACTGGCGCAAAATTGAAGTGGGCGAAGTCCGTGGAATGTCTTAATGAGGTTCCCACAGGGAGCAAATAAACATGACTGATAATACTATTTTCTTAGGCAAAAGCGATAAGCCACAGGTGCTCTATTTGCCCATGGCGAACCGTCATGGTCTGGTGACTGGGGCCACGGGCACGGGCAAAACTGTTTCGCTTCAAATCATGGCCGAAGCTTTTTCAAAAATGGGTGTTCCAGTTTTTGCCGCTGATATTAAAGGCGATCTTTCGGGTATTTCACAAGCAGGCAAGTCGGTTGATTTTTTGGATGAGCGTGCAAAACAAGTGGGCCTTGATCCATACACCCACGAAGCCACCCCCACCATGTTCTGGGATGTGTTTGGCGAGCAGGGCCACCCCATCCGCACCACAATAACTGAAATGGGCCCGTTGATGCTGTCGCGCCTTATGGGGCTGACCGATGCGCAAGAAGGTGCTCTCAACATCGCCTTCAAAATCGCCGATCAGGAAGGCTTGGCGCTTCTTGATCTGAAGGATTTGCGTGCATTGCTGAAAGATCTAACTGAGCGTGGCAAACAAATCACCACTGAATATGGCAATGTGGCCACGGTGACAGTGGGGGCCATCTTGCGTCAGCTCATTGTGATTGAAGCGCAGGGAGGCGATAAATTTTTTGGTGAGCCAGCGCTCGACATTAAAGATTTTATGCGCACCAC
>JAYTSN010000070.1:0-2103 GCA_043745625.1 Aestuariivirga sp.
GGATGTTCGGGCCGTTGCCAGCGTGTCCAAATGTTAGAAACTGACCCGCAACTCCTCCAGCCCATGAAAATGATAAACATCTTTGTATCTCGGATTGCCCACCAGATTCAACTTTGGCAGTCGTGCAAACAGCACTTCAAACGCAATCAACATTTCCAGCCTTGCCAAAGGCGCTCCGACACAAAAGTGAATGCCTGCGCCGAAGCTTACATGGGGGTTGGGATCGCGGGTTGAATTAAACATGTCTGGCTCGGCAAAACGGGCAGGGTCGCGGTTGGCGGCACCTAGCAGGAGTCCTACGGTTTCGCCCTTCTTCAAATGAACACCAGCGTATTCTAAATCCTCCAGCGCATAGCGCGTGAACATATGGAGCGGTGCATCAAAGCGCAGAACTTCTTCAATTAGACCTTCGGTGATCGGGCGAGATAGCCCACGTTCCAACAGGGCCTTCACGCCGTTGCCGATGGCATGCACTGTGGCTTCGTGGCCTGCATTTAAGATCAAAATGGCAGTTGTCACCAACTCATCTTCAGTAAGTTTTTGTCCCTCAGTTTCGGCTTTCACCAATTCCGACAACAAATCATCCTTGGGGTTGCGCCGCCGCTCGGCGATGAGGCTCCGCATGTAATCGAAAAATTCCAAAACTGATTTCACGGCCGCGTCTTCAATCACCCGGTCGCGCTTTGCCATGTACATACTCACATGGTCATGCGACCATTTGAGAAACTGCTCGGCCATCTCCACGGGCGCACCCAGCAATTCGCAGATGACGATAACGGGAATGGGCGTGGCATAAGCGGTCAATAAATCGACTTCACGTTTTGCCTCAAAACCATCAATCAAGCGATTGGAAAGACTCAAGATTATCGGGCGCAGTCGCTCCACTTGGCGCGAAAGAAAAGCGCGGTTGATGAGACCACGCAGCCTTGAGTGCACGGGCGGTTCAAGTTCCAACAGCGAATGTTTCTCATGAGCGGTGAAAGCGGCGATATGTTCTGGCGGTTCCGGCCAGCCCAATTCTTCGCGCGAAGCCACATGTAAAATCTGGCGACCAAAGCGGCGATCTCTCAAAAGCGCGTTCACATCCCCATGGCGGGAAAAACACCAATGGCCATATTCCTCCCATTTAAACACGGGCACCTCGGCCCGAATTCTGTGATAGAAGGGATAAGGGTTTGAGTAGAACTGCGCGTCACGCGGGTCGAGTTGCACAGAGCGCCTATTGGAATCGATCTTCATGGCAAGTAATGTAGCAAAAATGAAAATATACATAAGCGTTGATATTGAAGGCGTGGCGGGCATCACCCATTGGGACGAGGCCGAAAAGAACCACCCTGACTGGCACGAGTTCCGCGAGATCATGACGCGTGAAACAATTGCTGCAGTTGAGGGTGCGCGGGCTGCCGGGGCCACGGAGATTTGGATTAAAGATGCCCATGATTCAGGCCGCAACTTGATCACCACCATGTTGCCCAAAGAATGCAATATCATCCGCAGCTGGTCTGGCCATCCGTACAGCATGATCCAAGAATTGGACCAAAGCTTCGACGCGCTGATCATGATCGGCTGGCATTCGGGCGTTGGTTCGGAAGAAAACAATCTCGCCCACACCATGAATACGCGCACGCATTCTATTTTATTGAACGGCAAGCCTGCTTCGGAATTCACGCTGTTTTCAAACGCTGCTGCCACCTTTGGCGTTCCGACGGTTTTGGTGAGCGGCGATAAGGGCCTGATGCAAGAGGTGAAGGCCGCCAATGCCAATATCTCTTATGTGTCGGTGAAAGCAGGCAAAGGCGCATCCACCATTTCAATGTCGCCCGCCGCAGCGCAAGAAGCCATCATGAATGGCGTGGAAAAATCTCTATTGGGAGATTTGAAACAATGCCTCATCACCCCGCCAACCAAATGCATTTTGGACGTTACATATGTGACACCGGATTTGGCGTATGAAAAATCATTCTATCCCGGTGTAAAACACATTGGCAATCGCACCAACCGTATTGAGACGGACAACTTCTTCGACGTTATGCGCGCTATGCGCTTCATTAAGTAAGAGTTTTATAGAGTAAATCATGCAAACATCTCGTCCAAATGAATTCA
>JAYTSN010000071.1:0-2085 GCA_043745625.1 Aestuariivirga sp.
GATCCCCGGTTGGCTCCGGGTGGTCTGGCCGAGATACGCCAAACTGTGGAACGCCTGCACGCCGAAGGTTTTAATGTGGTTCTCGATCTCGTTTTCAACCACACAGGCGAGGGCGATGATCACGGCCCAGTTCTGTCAATGCATGGTCTCGATAGCACGGCCTACTATCGCCACATCAACGGCATTCTTGTGAACGATTCTGGATGCGGTAACACAGTGGCCATGGACCGACCACATGTGGTGCAGTTGGTGGTGGATAGCTTGCGGCACTGGGTTTTGAAATGTGGCATTGATGGTTTTCGGTTTGATCTTGCCACAGTGATGGGCCGCAGTGATATGGGCTTTGATCCAAATGCTGCGCTGTTTCAGGCTATTGAAAATGATCCGGTGCTCTCAACGCGTTTTATGATTGCAGAACCATGGGACATCGGGCCTGGCGGCTATCAGCTCGGAAATTTTCCGCCAGGTTGGTATGAATGGAATGATAAATACCGCAATGACGTGCGCCGCTTCTGGCGTGGAGATAATTATTCCGCCAATTCTTTAGCAACGCGCATCAGCGGTTCGTCCGACATATTTCAAAAAAAATCAGCTACCAGCAAAAGTCTCAATTTTATCTCGGCCCATGATGGCTTCACCTTGCGTGATCTTTTGAACTTCAGCGCCAAAAATAATCTGCCCAATGGCGAAGACAACAGAGACGGAAAGAATGATGAAATAACTTGGCCAGGTGGAAATATCCGCGCATTGCTCGCAACACTTTTTATGTCGCGAGGCTCCATCATGTTGACAGCCGGCGACGAATTTGGCCGCACTCAAAACGGCAATAACAATGCATACTGCCAAGATAATGAGATGACATGGCTCAATTGGGCAAATGCCGATCAACAATTGATAGCGTCTGTGGCCGAACTCAATAAGTTACGCAACGCATTTCCCTTGCTTGCAAACGCCGATTTTTTAGCCGAGCAATTAAGCGACGCTGACCCATGGGGTTACTGGTTTGATGCGAGTGGACAATTATTAGAATGGAATAATCCAGAAACAAGATTTATTGGATTGCGGGTTGCCAAAGGCAACAAACGAAATGCCGTCGTTTTCAACGGCAGTAACCGCGCCCAAAGTTTTCCAATTCAAGCGCGCTCGACCTATCAATGGGAACGTAAATGGTGTTCCGACCCTGCGCCCGAATGCCCAGCTCAGTCGGTTTCGGTTTTTGCTGAGCGACCTATCAATTAAGTTAGACTGCCATTGATAAACCCAATTCAAACTTCTTTTTCATATCGGTGTTTGGCACCGAAACATTTTTAATATTATGAAAGTTACGCCACATTGATACCCAGCCCGCTTGTCCCGGTTCTCCACGGCCATTCTTGGCCGATTGCAAATTAATGTAGATGGGTTCGAATTTTTGAAACTCGCTGAGTAAAATTGGTGCCCAGATTTGCGGCGAAATGGGAAGGTCGACTGTGTCGCCCATATTGCCTTGAAACGCTTCTTTAACAGCGTTAGCCAACGTGTTGGTCTGCAACGAAAAAGCCTTATGCTCCGCCTCATTCAAAAGTGTGCCGAGCGTGCGCGACAGCGCCGTAAAAAATCTCAGTACATAAACATATGACATGCCGGTGCAGGCTGAAACATGTGCTTGGCTGAGCGCAGATCTGACAGAATTTTCGGCTTCCCCACGATCAATGAATGAGGAAATCATCTCACCAATTTTATTCAACTCGTCCACGCAAGCTTGAGTTTTGCTGACATCGCACACAAACAGGAACCGGTCTGCGTTGGCAAGCTCATTAAAATAATAGTTGTTGTAGCTATCAGCAATAAAATTTGCAGCAAGTTGTGGGCCTAAGTTCGAGCCATTCTTCTTTAATCCCGAAATAATGTCTGCGTAGGGATAACCCCTTGCATCGACCACAGTGCTGGAACACAAGACAAAACCAGTTGCATCGCGCAATTCAAACATCGCCTCAATCATGCACATGTAACAAGCGTCAAAAGCAATCACATCAAACTTCAAACTATTTGGGCCTGGTTGCGCTTGCTCTTCCAATATGGATGCAAATTCGGCGATGCTCGCCC
>JAYTSN010000072.1:0-2083 GCA_043745625.1 Aestuariivirga sp.
ACGTTCTTTACGGCGCGTGCGCGCTGCTTCTTTTGCCATGATCTTTAAGCCTTATTTCTTCTTGCCAGCGATGGCTTTTGCAGGGCCCTTGCGGGTGCGCGCATTGGTGTGTGTACGTTGGCCACGAACCGGAAGACCCTTACGGTGACGCAGACCACGGTAGCAGCCCAAATCAGTAAGGCGCTTGATGTTCACAGAGATTTCGCGGCGAAGATCGCCTTCCACTGTGTAATCACGGTCGATAATTTCGCGGATCGCCAAGATTTCCGCATCTGAAAGCTCATTCACACGCTTTGCAGCAGGAATTTTCACTTCAGCGCAGATGACCTTGGAATTAACTGGCCCAATGCCATTGATATAACGCAACGCGATTTCAACGCGCTTTCCAGTTGGAATATTGACACCAGCAATACGGGCCACAGGTAATCTCCTAATAATTTCAAGAACTTGCGTTCCTGTCTCAAATTGTTTCGTCTTCGTTTTTGCCATTTTAAAGGCATAAGGCCGCGCACAGAGAAGCACCCTTCCCCACACCAGCCTTCAAGTCCGACTTAGAATTGTCGTGTCCTTAGAGTGGAATCGCTTACGCGTCAACCCGAAGAACAAGCAATTTTAAGCCCTAACCTGGGCCAACACCGCTTCCATCGCATGGGTTACCACCGCAATGTCGGCCATGCCGTCAATTACATGCAAATTACCCATTTTGGAGTAGTATTCCACCAAAGGGGCTGTCTGTTTATTATAAACTTGAAGCCGGTCACGCACCGTCTTCTCGTTGTCGTCTGCGCGGTGGGTAAACTCAGTCCCACCACATTTGTCGCAACTGCCAGCCTTCGTCGGCTTGGCAAATTCATCATGATACCCTGCCCCACATTTAGCACAGGTGTAGCGGCCAGCAATGCGCTTAACCAGCGCTTCGTCGTCCACTTGCAGCTCAATCACGGCATCCAGCTTTTGGCCGCGGCTCGACAATAACTTGTCTAAAGCTTCGGCTTGAGCTGTGGTGCGCGGAAAACCATCAAACACCACGCCTTTCAAAACATCGGGCTTCTTAAGGTGCTCAGCAATCACCGGGATCATGACGTCGTCGGGAACAAGATCCCCACGATCCATAATCACACCAGCTTTAACGCCAATTTCAGTTCCAGCAGCACGCGCCGCCCGGAGCATATCACCTGTTGAAAGCTGCTTGAACCCGTGGGCTTGTTGTAAAATTTTAGCCTGTGTGCCTTTTCCAGCACCTGGGGGTCCGAGCAGAATTAGGTTCATTTGCGCCCGCCACGCAAATTAGCCTTCTTCATGAGCTTTTCATATTGCTGCGATAGCAGATGGCCTTGGATTTGCGAAACTGTATCGAGTGTAACGCTAACCACGATGAGCAATGACGTGCCGCCAAAATAGAATGGAATACCAGAGTAAGCCACGAGCAATTCAGGGATCAAGCAGATGATCACGATATAGATGGCACCGAGAACTGTGATGCGCGTGAGAATCCGGTCAAGATATTCAGCAGTCTGATCGCCAGGGCGAATGCCAAGGATAAAGCCACCAGATTTTTTGAGATTATCTGCAGTCTCTTTGGTGTTGAACATGATCGACGTGTAGAAGAAGCAGAAGAACACGATTAACGCTGCATACATAATCAAGAACAATGGCTTGCCATGGCCCAGCAAAGCTGTGGCTTGGTTCAACCAATCTGGCCCCTTACCGGCGGAGAAGTTTGCAACTGTCAAAGGCAACAACAACAAAGACGAAGCAAAGATCGGCGGAATAACGCCAGAAGTATTAAGCTTCAGTGGAAGATGCGAGCTTTCAGCCTGTGTAACGCGCATGCCCACTTGTCTTTTCGGATATTGAATAAGCAGACGCCTTTGAGCGCGCTCAAAATAAACAATGAAAGCCACAACAGCAATCGCCATGATCAAGATCGCCATGATTAAGAACGGAGACATTAAGCCTTTACGGCCGAGTTCCAACATGCCTGCAACTGCGGCTGGAAGATTGGCGACAATGCCTGAGAAAATGATCAATGATGTGCCGTTACCAATGCCGCGAGCGGTAATTTGCTCACCTAGCCACATCA
>JAYTSN010000073.1:0-6145 GCA_043745625.1 Aestuariivirga sp.
AACAACGCATGTGATGCTGATTGAGACGCAGCAGCCGATGCTTGCGGCATCACCACAACATTGGCGAGGTTCTGCTTGCGCACGAAGCCGGCCGAAACAAAGCGCTGCGCTGGTGCAGTCTTTGGCTCATCATCGCCAACCCCTTTGCCCAAAGCATCAAAGCCCATTTCTGAAGCTTCAACATGAGCAAGCTCATGGCGGCCAAGATATGAAACTGCCAACTCGCGGAACACATAATCAAGGATCGACGTTGCGTTCTTAATAGACTCGTTGCCTTGCACCATGCCCGCAGGTTCAAACTTGGTGAACGTAAATGCATCCACAAATTCTTCCAACGGCACACCATATTGCAGGCCAACAGACACAGCGATGGCAAAGTTATTCATCATCGCGCGCAGGGCCGCACCTTCCTTGTGCATATCAATGAAGATTTCGCCAAGCTTGCCGTCGTCATATTCGCCGGTGCGCAAATAAACCTTATGCCCACCAACAACAGCCTTCTGTGTGTAACCTTTGCGGCGACCGGGAAGCTTATCGCGGCTCTGGGCACGCTCAATAATCCTTTCAACAATCTTCTCAACCACCACTTCAACGCGTTGTTGCGGTGCCTTGGCCATCAAAGTTTCAACAGCATCCATATCTTCATCATCTTCATCAGCAATCAGCTGCGAGGACAAAGGTTGTGAAAGCTTCGAACCATCGCGGTACAAAGCATTCGCCTTCACACCCAGCTTCCAAGACATCATGTATGATGCAGCGCATTCTTCAACCGAAGCATCATTTGGCATGTTGATTGTCTTGGAAATAGCACCTGAGATAAACGGCTGAGAAGCCGCCATCATGCGAATGTGGCTTTCAACTGACAGGAAGCGCTTACCAATGCGGCCACAAGGATTGGCGCAATCAAACACTGGCAGATGCTCATCCTTCAAACCAGGCGCTTGCTCCAAAGTCATTGCACCACACACATGGATATTGGCTTTATCAATATCCGAGCGCGAGAAGCCAATATGAGCAAGCAGGTCGAATGAGAAGTCATTCAGTTGCGCATCAGAAATCTTCAGCACAGCCTTGCAGAATTCTTCACCCAGCGTCCACTTGTTGAACACGAACTTGATATCAAAGGCCGAAGCCAAACCGCCTTCAATCTTGGCAATCTGCTCCTCGCCAAAACCCTTGGTTTTGAGCTGTGCATGGTTGAGTGCCGGCGCATCCGATAATGTGCCATGGCCCACCGCATAACCAATGATCAATTCAATTTGCTCTGGGCTGTATCCCAATGTGCGCAAAGCTTCAGGCACAGCTTGGTTGATGATCTTGAAATAACCACCACCAGCCAGCTTCTTAAACTTCACAAGCGCAAAGTCAGGTTCAATACCAGTGGTATCGCAATCCATCACCAAGCCAATTGTTCCTGTTGGCGCAACCACAGTGCTTTGCGCATTGCGGTAACCATGGACTTCACCCATTTCAACAGCCAAATCCCAAGCGCGGCGTGCCGCAGTGACAAGTGACTTATCTTTAACGTCATTCTCATCGAGCGGAACGGGTGCCGTGCGCACACCTTCATAACCAACCGCAGCACCATAAGTAGCACGGCGATGATTACGCATCACGCGCAGCATGTGTTCGCGGTTCTTGGCAAAGCCAGCAAACGGTCCAAGCTCAGATGCCATTTCGGCTGAAGTTGCATAAGAAACGCCAGTCATGATTGCCGAGATCGCAGCGCAAATGCCGCGGCCTTCGTGGCTGTCATAAGGAATACCGGCAATCATCAACAAGCCGCCGATATTTGCAAAGCCCAAACCGAGCGTGCGATACTCATAAGACAGTCGAGCAATTTCCTTGGAAGGGAACTGCGCCATCATCACCGAGATTTCAAGAACGAGCGTCCACAAACGTACCGCATGTTCGAATGATGCAATGTCGAACTTGTTAGAGTTAGCTTCACGAAATTGCAGTAAGTTGAGTGACGCAAGGTTACACGCCGTATCATCCAAGAACATATATTCGGAACAAGGATTAGACGCGCGGATTTCGCCTGATGCAGGGCAGGTGTGCCAATCATTGATCGTTGAATGGAACTGAATGCCAGGGTCAGCCGAAGCCCAAGCCGCATGGCCAATCTTATCCCAGAGCTCCGCAGCTTTCAAAGTCTTGAAAATCTTGCCATTTGTGCGGTTCAGCAAATTCCAATCGCCGTTCTTTTCAACAGCGTCCAAAAATTCATCGGTAACACGAACTGAGTTATTCGAATTCTGACCAGATACAGTGCGGTAAGCTTCGCCGTCCCAATCCGTATCATAAGTATCAAACGCAATATCCTTATAACCTTGCTTGGCAAATTGAATGACGCGCTTAATGTAATTATCAGGCACCATGTTTTTACGCGCGTCTTTAACGGCGCGTTTGAGGGCGGGGTTCTTTTCAATTTCAAAACAGTCTGTGCCGGGGCCTTCGCAATTCACGCAAGCCTTCATAATGGCGGTCAGATGCTTCTTTACAATCTTGGAACCAGTCACAAGAGAAGCAACTTTCTCTTCTTCCTTCACCTTCCAAGACACATAATTTTCAACATCTGGATGGTCCACATCGACCACCACCATCTTGGCCGCACGGCGCGTTGTGCCACCAGACTTAATGGCACCAGCCGCCCGGTCGCCAATCTTGAGAAAGCTCATGAGGCCAGAAGACTTGCCACCACCCGAAAGCTTTTCGCCTTCGCCGCGCAGTGACGAGAAGTTAGAGCCAGTGCCCGAACCATATTTAAACAGGCGCGCTTCTCGCACCCAAAGGTCCATGATGCCACCTTCATTCACCAGATCATCAGATACAGATTGAATGAAGCAAGCATGTGGCTGTGGATGCTCATAAGCCGTTTTTGATTTCGTCAGCTTGCCAGTTTCATGGTCAACATAGTGATGCCCTTGGGATGGGCCATCAATGCCATATGCCCAATGAAGGCCGGTGTTGAACCACTGTGGCGAATTCGGCGCACACTTCTGCGTGGCCAACATGAAACACTGCTCATTGTAAAATGCGAGCGCGTCTTCCTCAGTGTTAAAGTATTTGCCCTTCCAGCCCCAATATGTCCAAGTACCAGCAAGGCGGTTGAACACTTCTTGAGCGCTTTGCTCGCCTCTGGTGCGTTCCTTCAAAGGCAAATGCGCCATAGCTTCATCATCAGCAACTGAACGCCAGAGCCACGATGGTATGGTTTCTTCTTCAACACGCTTCAAAATCTTCGGAACCCCGGCTTTGCGAAAATACTTTTGCGCTAAAATATCTGTCGCCACTTGGCTCCAAGTTGACGGAACTTCAATATCAGCCAAGCGGAATACGATTGAACCATCTGGGTTCTTAATTTCGCTCACAGCTTTGCGGAACTCAAGTCCTGCATAAGAGCCTTCGCCTGCCTTGGTATATTTCCGTTCAATCTTCATCTTTAACCTCAGTATTTTTCCAAATTATCCCCGCAAGCACACAATAATGCTCACGGAGCCCCCCGAACCCCATGTTCAACGCCAATTCCTGAATGGTGGACATTGCCACCCCAACGCGTGCTGACCAGAGCGTTTTGACATTTCAAAGAAAAGTCAAAATAGCCTTCAGTTTCTATTCTCAATCAACTTTTCCGAACTTTGACGATTCCGCCAAAGTTCACGTTGATCTATCGTCTTAACTCAACACAGAAAACTAAGTTTCGAACCCGCATTCCGCTGCACGACCTTGGATACAGAAGGTAATACAATTGTCATGATCACGTCAATAGCTAGTGTGTTAACGAGAAGTAAATACCACCTATTGTGTCCACAGACTTCAATGTCTTGTTGATAACCAGAGCATCGCCCGATTCTGCCCCAAAGCTCAAGCGTTACATCAGTTTAATCCGCAACAAGCACCACGCGGTGGAGAACAAACAGGTGGGGTCTTGACAACCAGTCAAGCCCAAGCCGTTCAAAACAAAAAAATATTTCTAAAGAAACCAATACGCAATACACGCCTAGAGTGCGGATTTTTTCCCATCTCTCAAGCTCTGCGCGAGTTTTGCCAGCGGCAAAGCACTTTGCAACGGCCCCATCCACCAGAGAATCGGAAATGCCAGCAAACACATGCCACCCAGCAACATCCACGCCTCATTAATCGCCCATGCCATGCCAGCAGCTTGCAAACTGTCACTGATTCCAAGCAACCCAGCAAAATCATCAAGGGTCGGAAGATCGGCTGCACTCATTCCCAAAATCTGAGCGGCCGCATCAGGGTTGGACCCCATCATCTCTTTGATAGTATCCACATGCTCAGGCGCGCGACTGAAAATAACGGTGTCAACCAGAGCAATGCCTATGGCACCCCCAATATTGCGCGCCACGTTAAAGATGCCGCTCGCATCTCCAATTTTATCAAGCGGCACCAGAGTAAGCGCAAACCGAATAGGCGGCAGTATGCACATCGAAATTGCTACGCCACGCACGATTTGCGGCCAAAACATTGCGTCATAGTCTGTCGAGATGTTCTGATTGGTGCTCATGAACAACCCTACCGCAAACATTCCAAAGCCAATTGCAGAAAGCAAACGCGCATCAACATGGCGGTCAATCTGGATAATAATAGGTGCCGAAATCAATTGTGCGATGCCCGTCACCAATGTCACAAAGCCAATTTCAAGCGGCCCATGTCCGCGCACAAAAGCCAGAAACACCGGCATTAAAAATACTGAGCTAAACAGGCAAAGCCCCAACACAAAACTTAATCCACAGCCATAGGCCAGCGCGCGGTCTTCAAGCAGATGGAACATGATGGCCGGGTTAGGCCGCATCCACATCCACACGCCAGCAACGATAGCCAATGCAAACCAGCCCAGCACATATATGCTAATCCAGCCGCTGGTGGGCGCATCCTTAAGTCCAACCAACAGCGCAGTCAAAGTGACCGCCATTAAAATCAGCGAAAACCAATCCATCGTTTTGAGCAGGTGAATTCCCAATTCCCCCTTGGGCAATGTGAACAGGCCCACCAATACAGCGACAAAGCCCGGAACGACGTTGATCAAAAACAACCAATGCCAAGAGTAATGCTCGGTCAGCCAACCTCCAGCCATCGGCCCAACCGTAGGCGCGAGCACAGCCAAAAAGCCACCGGTCGTTGTCGCAATGCTTTGCTGAATTCCTTTTGGAAACAGCAAAAATATTCCCGAAAATACGATTGGGATAAGAACACCACCGCTGAAACCTTGTAAAACCCGCCACCACAGCAAGTCCACAAATCCATAGCTTAATGCGCATCCAACCGAAGTAAACGTGAACATCATCAGCGATCCGGCAAACAAACGCCGCATCGAAAACACGCGCATCAACAACCCAGTCATCGGAATAGCAATCGACTCAGCAATCAAATAGCTAGTCTGAACCCAGCTCATTTGCTCAGCACCAATATTCAAAGCTTTCTCGATAACGGGCAGGGCCGTCACCACCACTTGGATATCCAAGATGGCCATGAACATGCCAATGCAGCAAGCTATAAACCCAAGCCAACGTGGAACTAGCGGAATATTAAAACTTTTAACGTCCAAAATCCAAGCCTCGTAGCAAACCGAATCTGGCTTTAACTAAACTGATCACGGCACAATCACAATAATTGGTTTTCAGCCCAGAAAGATCGCGGATAACATTACCATTGCGGCTTTTTAAAACCGCCACCTGCAATTTCATAATAATCACCCGCATCATCGCAGAATATATGGCCTTCAAGTTTCAACTCAGTTTTACCGTCTATTCCGCCAACGCAAATCGATGTGGTGTCTGAGCCATTTTGTTTCCAGAACAAATTAGATCCACATTCTTTGCAAAACCCGCGCTTGGCAACATCGCTGGATGCAAACCATTTCAAGCCATCCTGTTTCGTTAGCTTAAAATCAGCATCAGCAACACCGCTCGAAATCCAATAACTTCCAGTCTGCTTGCGGCACTGTGTGCAATGACAAGCGAGCGCATCTTTCATTAACCCGTTAATCTCATAGGCCACAGCCCCGCACAAACATGATCCCGTTTTCATTTCATTGCCTTGGATAAATGATGAATGTGATCAGGCCCAATCCCACAGCATCCACCAAAAGCTGAAACCCCAAGCTTCTGCCAATCGCGCGATT
>JAYTSN010000074.1:0-16554 GCA_043745625.1 Aestuariivirga sp.
ACATAAGGCGTTCATCCTTGGGGTTGTTGCCAAACAACCTGACATTACGATGCCTGAACTGGCGGAAGTTCTTCTTGCCGCCCAGAGCGTCAAGATCGATCCTTCAAACCTGTCGAAGTTCCTGATTGCTTGCGGCCTCAGCTATAAAAAAAAGCCTTCTGGCAACCGAGCAAGACAGGCCTGACGTCGCCCAAGCACGAACCGAATGGGTGGAAGGTCGCCAACCCATCATGCGCCAACAGCAAGCAAGACTGATCTTCCTTGATGAGACCAGCACCAACACCAAAATGACCAGGGCACGTGGGCGCTTCCGCAAAGGCGAAAAGCTCAAAGCCACGGCACCCTTCGGGCATTGGTGCACCCAGACCTTGATCGCTGGCCTCAGGTCAGACGGCCTCGTTGCACCCTTTGTCGTCAACGCGCCCATGAACCTCGTGATCTTCGATACCTATGTCGAGACCCAGTTGGCTCCGCAGATTGGAAAAGGCGATGTCGTTATTCTCGATAACCTCGCAGCCCATAAAAGTGAAAAGGCCGAGAGTATCCTACGTAGCCGAGGCGCTTGGTTCCTCTTTTTGCCGCCCCCGTCCTTCGACGGGGCAGGCTTTATAGCCCCGACCTCAATCCCATCGAGATGGCCTTCTCCAAGCTCAAAGCCCATCTCAGGAGAATAAAAGCCCGGACTATCGACGACCTGTGGAAAGCCATCGGCAATATCTGCAAACTCTTTACTTCTGAAGAATGTTCAAACTATTTTAAAGCAGCCGGCTATGGATTCAAATGAGCGCTCGATGCGCTAGCATGGCCATATATCGCAGCTGTTGCAGCAAATGAACCTATCCTCGAAGAGCTTGATAAGTTTCTGATGGAGGTTGCAGTTAATCAGGTAGGGGCATGGAATAAGCAAAATCCGACCCAGCGACCCTTAAACCTTATTATAAATGCTGGTGGTCTATATGCAGACGAAAAGTCATATTGCAAAAGCTTGTCTTATTTGGCGTTGCGCAGTGGCCTTTTGCGCGACATGATCACTATTCAATTGCAGTGTGCAAGCTTGGGCTACTATCGTGAAAACGTCCGGCAATTTGTAAGTCATATTAAGTCGCTAGGATTTAGTTTTTCGGGAGGCAATTTCGGATGTGACGGCCCAGACCTATTTGTGCTCAGGAATTTTGCCTTTGATTGCGTGAGCCTTGATGCCTCATTACTCGAAGAAAGAACGAACGGAAGGCATTCCATTGGATTTTTAAAGGCTACAATCGATTACTTGCGCAACCTTAGTAACAAAATTGTTGTCACAGGCATTTTGGATGAAATGTCACTGCGTGCCGCTCATCAACTCGGCTGCAAACATGGTCAAGGCTTTCCATTTGCATTTTCACTGACTTCAGAAAATTTATTTGAGTTTTTGGACGGCAATTTGAAAAAGCAAGTCGCGCCGACAACGCCAAATAGTATGACTCCCATAATTTCGGTTTTGAATTTAGATAGGCCCGGGTTCAAACTTGGACAAACATCCATCCGACTCCCGACAATTTCCACTTCTCCAAATCCAGCTATGGCTCAGTTGTCATTTGAAACTTCTACTACGTTAATTTCCACTGAGAAGTGACCCGAGATTTTCATTAAGATTTGCCCCGTACGATTGTGTTTATGTCTCCCGTTGCTTGTGTGTTTCAATGGGTTTCAGGTTTGGTTGGACTGCACCCGCCGCTTACGCGGATTAAAGCGTTAGAGCGGAATGAGATTTAACTGAATCGGCATTGGGATTTCCAAATCACTTGTAATATGATTCAAACTGGCCACTGGGTTGGAGGTCAGTATTGATGTCCAAATCCTATCCGATGGAACTGCGCCTACGTGCTATTCACTTTGTAAATGCGGGCCAAAGCCGACATCAGGTCGCCAAGCGGCTGGGCGCGGTCAGCTTTAGCTTCTGGCGTCTTTTTTCCAATGGTTTAGGCACTGGCGCGCCTGTCACGGCTTCACAGTACGAAAATGGATGGCGCGATCAATGAGATTGGTCATGTGATTGGCCGTCTGAATTGTGAGTGGATGGTGTGGGAAGCCGCGCCGGGGTGAGATATAATCCGCCATTTCCCGAGCCACCTCAAGCTGCCCATCCGAGCCCTCTGTCAAAATTGCAATCACCAAGTTTACGAGCGCGATGATCCGGATGCGAAGTTGCACAAGTTCGGCGTTGGTCATATCTGGGAGTAGCTGCGCAAAAACAAGCTCTCCAACACCGTCTTTAAAACCAATGACGATATCGTCGACAAAGCTTGCGAGGCATGGTGCTTCTTTGCCGCAAATACCAAAGTCGTCACATCAGTCACCCAACGAAATTGGACAAAGGTCAAATGATCCAATTGTTGGTATCATCAGCAAGCTTTTCGATAGACCCGCGTTTTGGGGCGATGGCTTTTTTCAGCCAGGGTTCAGTGAAAAGACATACGGACATGTCATCACCCAACCTTCATCGCATCACTGTTGCCTAATTGCGATACTGACCCAAAACAAATTGAGACATCCGCGCCTCCACCAATTCAATAAAATAATGTCATAGCATAAATTGGCTTTTCAATCAGCCTGGGTCGGTCGCAGACTGCGGTTCAGCGACAAGAAGTGCGGGCACCTCAAGATAGTTTTTTACAGTTTTGATAAATGAAGCAGCCTCAAAGCCATCGACGATACGGTGATCAAAGGATGAAGACAGGTTCATCATCTTGCGGATGACGATTATGCCATCGCGTACCATAGGGCGCTCAGCCATGCGGTTGACGCCGATCACTGCCACCTCCGGCGGATTGATGATTGGAGTTGCAGCAATGCCACCCAATGCCCCGAGACTGGAAACAGTGATGGTCGAGCCCGTCAATTCCACTCGTGAAGATTTGCCTGAGCGGGCTGCTTGGCTCAATCGTGCGATTTCCGCTGCTAGTCGCCAAAGGTCCATAGCTTCAGCGTGATGGATGACTGGCACAAGCAATCCGCGTTCAGTCTGCGTTGCAATGCCAATATGAACCGACTTGAAGCGGCGGATCACACCTTCGGCATCATCGAAATGGGCATTGACGCTAGGATGTTCAGCAATGGCTTTGACAAGAGCACGCATCAGAAATGCCAATACGGTGACGTGACCCCGTGCGCTTTGTCCTGCATGAAGTTTAGCTCGAAAATCTTCAAGCTCCGTTACATCGACCTCTTCGATATAGGCGAAATGTGGAATCCGGCGTTTGGCATCTTGCATGCGTTCCGCGATGCGACGCCGCAGTCCAAAAATCTTGATGTCTTCAACACCCACTTCCTTAGGACGCATCGTGGGGCTAATGGCTGACGGGACCGCTGCCTTTCTCGCTAACAGCACCGCATCAAGATCACCATGCTGAATGCGGCGTTCGGGGCCGGTTCCGGAAATTGATGAAAGATCAATACCAACAGCTGCCGCCCGCGCCCGCACTGCAGGTGCTGCGAACACTTTTCCTTTCGAGATATGTGTAGCAGCAAGCAGAGCGGGAGCGACCGCCGTGGCAAGTGGTACAGGTTGAGCTGTAGCTTCGCTGCCTTCCACTTCGAACGCTATGAACTCGGAACCGACTGCGACCTTCGTTCCTACTTCGCCATTGAGGGCAACAATGCGGCCAGACACTGGCGAAGCCACTTCAACAGTAGCCTTGTCGGTCATGATGTCAACCAGCGCCTGTTCGTCTTTCACATTGTCGCCCACCGCCACATGCCACTTGACTATTTCAGCCTCGGCAGTGCCTTCGCCCACATCTGGCATTTTAAAAACAAAGCGGCCCATTTTTCTTCAACCTGCCATGATTTTGCGAATCGCTTGGGAGACGCGCAGCGGTCCGGGGAAATACTCCCATTCGAATTCACGTGGATACGGCGTATCCCAACCGGTGACACGTATGATAGGTGCTTCGAGATGATAAAAACACCGTTCCTGCACCAAGGCTGAAAGCTCGGCGCCGAAACCGCTGGTCCGGGTTGCCTCATGCACGATCAGGCAGCGCCCGGTCTTTTCTACCGAAACAGTTATCGCTTCAATGTCGAGTGGCACGATGGTACGCAGATCAAGAATTTCGGCATCAATTCCGGTTTCAGCAACAGCCGCCAATGCCACATGCACCATGGTGCCGTAGGCGAGAATGGTGAGTGCCTCGCCTTCGCGTGCAATTGCCGCCTTGCCAAGCGGAATTGAATAATAGCCAGACGGCACATCGCCAGCAGGATGCTTCGCCCAGGTTTCAACAGGTCTTTCATAATGGCCATCGAAAGGTCCGGCATAAAGGCGTTTAGGTTCAAAGAACAGCACCGGATCATCGTCTTCGATGGCGCTGATCAGAAGGCCCTTGGCATCATAGGGATTGGAGGGGATCACGGTCTTCAGTCCGCAGACATGGCTGAACAGGCCCTCTGGACTTTGACTGTGCGTCTGTCCGCCGAAAATGCCGCCCCCATAGGGCGAGCGCACAGTAATCGGCGCGTTGAATTCTCCAGCCGAGCGATAACGCAGACGTGCGGCTTCAGAGACCAGTTGATCGAAGGCCGGGTAGATATAGTCTGCAAACTGACATTCTACGACGGGGCGCAAGCCGTAAGCGCCCATGCCGATTGCAACTGCTATCTGCCCACTTTCGGCAATAGGCGCATCGAACACGCGCTGCTCGCCATAGCGTCGCTGCAGGCCATCGGTCACACGGAACACGCCACCGAAAAATCCTACATCTTCGCCGAACACCAACACGTTTGGATCACGCGCCAGCATCACGTCCATTGCTGAATTCAGCGCTTGCACCATGTTCATTGCTGTCATGGTTTGTGGCTCTTGAGGAGGGACATTTCCGCCCGCTGCTCGCGCAGGTTCCACGGCATATCCTTGTATACATCTTCGAACATCGTGGTGGGGTCGTGATAGGGACCACCGCCATGAACGCCGAGCTGCTGGGCTTTCTTGTTGGCGGTATCAACTTGGCCTACAAGTTCTGCAATGAGTGAATCATGGCGCGCATCATCCCATTCTCCGATAAAGATAAGGTGGGTTTTCAACCGATGAATCGGATCACCAAGTGGCCAATGCTGATATTCATCTCCAGGTTTGTAACGGCTCGGATCATCGCTGCTGGAGTGGGGTGCCGCACGATAGGTGAAATGTTCAATGAGAGTGGGACCGTGATTGCTGCGCGCTCTTTCTGCAGCCCAGCGTGATACCGCATAGACCGCCAAAAAATCATTGCCGTCCACGCGGATGCCGGGGAAACCAAACCCAACCGCACGAGAAGCGAAAGTTGTTTCTTCGCCGCCAGCCACACCTTGGCTCGATGAAATAGCCCACTGGTTATTCACGAGATTCAGTATGACGGGAGCGTGATAAACTGCAGCGAATGTCAACGCCTGATGGAAGTCACCTTCGGCTGATGCGCCCTCGCCAATCCAGGCCGAGGCGATCTTCGTGTCGCTTTTGTAGGCCGACGCCATGGCCCAGCCAACCGCTTGGGGAAACTGCGTGCCGAGATTGCCAGACAAAGAGAAGAAGCCCGCTTCGCGCACTGAATAGAGCACTGGCAATTGGCGACCTTTCAGGCGGTCTTGCGAATTGGAATAGATCTGACACATCAGGTCAAAGATCGGCCAGTCGCGGGCGATCAACAAGCCCTGTTGGCGGTAAGAGGCAAAACACATGTCATCGGGTTTGATCGCCAGCGCTTGTGCCACCGATACGGCTTCTTCACCCGTGCATTTCATGTAGAATGGGGTCTTACCCTGCCGTTGCGCCTTGAGCATTCGGTCGTCAAAAACCCTTGTTAATAACATGGCGCGAAGGCCTTTGCGCAATGTATTTGCATCAAGTTTTGGATCCCATGCGCCAACCGCTTTGCTTTGATCATCGATCACGCGAACCAAACCATATGCGAGATCACGCGTCGCCGATGCCTTGACATCTATGGCCGGACGGTCGGCATCGCCAGCCGCAGGCAAGTTGAGATAGCCAAAATCTGGCACATCGCCGGGCCTGAAATGCGATTTAGGAATATGCAGATGTAGTGTTGAGTCCTTTTTCATTTGACCCTGTCTCATTGCGTTCAAACCTACGTTACTCCTGATTTGAGTAAAACTGCAATCGGAGTATGTTAGGCACAGGCTCTAGCTCGCCCACGGAGAATGCAATGTATGAAGGCGGATTGAATTTGGAATTTGGCGCAGATAGTGTCACCTTGCGAGAAACTGTTCGCCGCTTTGCGCGTGACCATGTGGCACCACTTGCGGCTGATATAGATCGCAGCAATCAGTTCCCTGAGCATCTCTGGCAAGAAATGGGAGCCCTGGGCCTTCTCGGCATTACGGCAGACGAAGAGTTTGGCGGTGCGAAATTGGGCTATCTCGCCCATTGCATTGTTATGGAAGAGTTGAGCCGGGCATCGGCATCCGTTGGATTATCCTATGGTGCCCACTCCAATCTCTGCGTCAACCAAATCAACCGGCATGGAACAGAAGAACAGAAGCAGCGATTTTTACCAAAGCTCATTTCCGGCGAGCATGTCGGTGCACTTGCCATGTCGGAATCCGAGGCAGGATCGGACGTTGTCGCCTTGAAGCTTCGCGCCGAAAAGCTTGATGGCCGCTATATCTTCAATGGCCACAAAATGTGGATTACCAATGGTCCCGATGCGGACACACTGGTGGTTTACGCCAAGACTGATCCCGCTGCAGGCGCCAAAGGCATCACTGCTTTTTTGATCGAAGGCTCAATGGCTGGATTTTCACGATCTCCCAAACTCGATAAACTTGGCATGCGGGGTTCCAACACCTGCGAACTGGTGTTCCAAAATTGCGAAATCCCCATTTCAAATCGGCTTGGCGCGGAAGGCGAAGGTGTACGCATTCTGATGTCGGGCCTGGATTATGAGCGGGTTGTATTGGCAGCCGGTCCACTTGGCATCATGGCCGCATGCCTAGATATTGTTGTTCCCTATGTTCACGCGCGCAAGCAGTTCGGCAGAGCCATCGGCGAATTTCAACTCATGCAGGGGAAGCTCGCAGATATGTATGTGACGCTGAGTGCGGCGCGCGCATATGTTTATGCCGTGGCCAACGCTTGCGACCGGGGCGAAACCACGCGCAAGGATGCAGCAGGCTGCATTCTCTATGCGGCCGAGCGCGCCACCCAAATGGCTTTGGATGCGATCCAGATGCTGGGAGGCAATGGCTATACCAATGACTATCCGGCAGGCCGGTTGCTACGTGATGCCAAGCTTTACGAGATTGGGGCGGGTACGTCCGAAATTCGCCGCATGCTCATTGGCCGCGAGTTGTTTTACGAGACGACATGATCAATCAGGCTTGCGCCACGTTCCGTCGAGCAGCTTGATAATGGCAGAAAAATCCTTAGGCGCGCCACCAAGATTGATAAAGTTCTGGTAAAGGTTTTCCGCCAACGCCCCCATTGGCACGCTAACGCCGCTGGCTTGTGCTGCCGCCGTAGCAAGTTTCAAATCCTTCAGCATGTGCGCTGCCGTGAAGCCACCATCATAGTTGCGGTTTGAGGGAGCAGAAGCAAGCGGCCCCGGCACGGGACAATAGCTGGTCATCGACCAACACTGGCCCGATGCTTTCGAACTGATATCAAAAAACACCTGCGGGTCGAGGCCAAGTTTGATCGCCAGATTAAACGCCTCACTGGTCGCAACCATCGAAGCACCAAGCAACATATTGTTGCAGATTTTGGCGGCCTGCCCCGCACCGGCTGGTCCGGCATGGATCACGGCTTTGCCCATTGTGCTGAGGATCGGCTGAGCCAAGGCGAAGCCTCTGTCTGTGCCCCCCACCATGAATGTGAGTGTTGCGCCGAAGGCACCCGCCACACCACCAGATACCGGTGCATCCACCATCTCATGACCATGTTCATTGGCTGCTGTGCCCAACGCGCGCGCGGTTGCTACATCAATTGTCGAGCAGTCGATTAACACCACACTGCGTGTTGCTGCAGCAAAAGCTTCTTTCTCATAGACTTCCTGCACTTGCTTTCCAGATTGTAGCATCGTGATGACGGCATCAGCACCCTCAACAGCTTCAGTGACCGAGCCAGCGCGCTCGGCACCGAAAGCGGCAGCGCGTGAAAGTGCAGCCTGAGACACATCAAAAGCGCGCAACGCATGTCCTGCCTTCAAGAGATTGGCGGCCATGCCACTTCCCATATTGCCCAGCCCGATGAAGCCGATCACTGCCATAGCACCCTCACTTCCCCGTGAAAACTGGTTTACGCTTTTCGATGAACGCCGTCATGCCCTCCTTACGGTCATCAAGCGCAAACAGGCTATGGAACAGCCGCCGTTCAAACAATACGCCTTGCGACAATGAAGTTTCCAACGCGACATTGACCATTTCCTTATTGGCGACAACGGCGAGAGGCGGCATGGTCGCAATTTTTTCTGCTGCAACCATCGCCTCGGCGAGCAAACTATCGGCCGGAACGACGCGACTTACCAGCCCTGCCCGTTCAGCTTCAATCGCATCCATCAAACGCGCAGTAAGTACCATGTCCATGGCTTTGGACTTTCCAATGAGCCGCGTGAGTCGCTGCGACCCACCCATGCCGGGCGAAATACCCAATGTAATTTCCGGTTGGCCAAATTTTGCGTTATCCGCCGCAATAATGAAGTCGCACATCATTGCAAGTTCACAACCGCCACCCAATGCAAAACCTGCAACTGCCGCGATGACGGGTTTGCGGATTCGCGCCACAGAATCGAATGCTGCAAAACTATTTCCGGCCATCATATCCGCAGCGGTCTTGTTCACCATTTCCTTGATGTCGGCTCCGCCTGCAAACACATCATGAGAACCGGTGATAACAGCGCACCGCAAATCAGGATTCGCATCAAATTGATCCAGTGTGCCCAGCAATTCTTCCGTCATTTTTGCATTGATGGCGTTACGTGCAGCAGGCCGGTTGAGCCTGATCAACATCACGGCGCCCTGAATTTCGACCAATAATGTTTCCATATTCATTCCCTTTGCAATGGTGTCCATTCTTCGGCCTCCGGCAGTGGCGCAAAAATTGCATCGATCTCTTGATCGGTAACATCTTTAAATTGGTCAGGCGACCAGCGTGGCGTATTATCCTTGTCAATGATGAAGGCGCGGATTCCCTCCCTGATATCGGGCCGCACTAGTATACGTGTCGCCATGCGAAACTCCATTTTCATGTTGTCGGAAAACTGCGCAAGTTTTCGGCTTTCGCGCAACTGGCGCAACGCCACGATGCAGGAGGTGGGCGATCTTTTCATGATCGTTGCCAGTTGTTCGACCGCGAAGTCTGACGAGTCGGATTTCAGTGCCGCAAGAATCTCTTCAATCCGGTCAGCGGCAAACAATCGGTCAATGTCACTTTGCAAGGCGTTGACGCGCGGAGGATGATGCGGTGCGACGGGTGAATAGCTTGTCGCCAGTCCAACGGCCAGGCAATCAGCACCATCTAATCTTGCTCCCGTCAAGGCCAGCCACTCGCCAATGCGGCCCGGTAGGCGCGACAGAAACCAGCCACCGCCCACGTCAGGAAATAGGCCGATGCCGGTTTCCGGCATGGCAAATTGTGTTGCCTCGGTTACAATGCGGTAGCGGCACGGCATTGCTATCCCGGCTCCGCCGCCCATGACGACGCCGTCCATGATACAGGTCACAGGCTTGGGATATTCAAACAACAAGTGGTTCAAGCGGTATTCAACTCGGAAAAAATCAAGTGTTCCAAGACCGCCCGCCTTCAAACTTTCATAAAGCAGCCGGATATCGCCGCCAGCACAGAAGCCACGTTCTCCAGTGTGATCAATCGTAATTCCTGTAATCGTGCAGTCGTCCTCCCAAGCCAGTAGCGTATCCGTAATATCGCGGCACATGCCATAGGTCAGGGCATGCAGCGCTTTGGGGCGATTGAGGGTGATGTGACCCGTGCTACCATCAATTCGGATGATGACATCACTCATTGTTTCAACATTTCACGGGCAATGATGGCCCGCATGATCTCGTTGGTGCCTTCCAAGATTGAATGCACCCTGAGATCACGATAGATGCGCTCAATGGGAAAATCCTTAAGATAGCCATAGCCACCATGGAGTTGCAGCGCGCGGTCGGCCACCTGCATGCAAGTATCGGAGACGAAGCGCTTGGCCATGGCAGAAAACCGTGTGGCATCGGGAGTTCCTGCCGTCACTTTGTCCGCTGCCAGATAGAGCAAGGCGCGAGAAGCTTGTTGGTTGGTTTCCATATCAGCCAAGGTGAATTGTGTTGCCTGAAAATCGGCAACGGCTTTTCCGAATTGGCGGCGGCTTTGCGTGTAAGCCAGCGCTTCATCAAGGCAACGCTGGGCACCTCCGAGTGAACACGCAGCGATGTTGATGCGTCCGCCATCAAGAGCCTGCATGGCGATGTGAAAGCCTTCGCCTTCGGCTCCCAACAGGTTTTCTGCAGGGACGGCCACATGATCAAAATGGACTTGGGCGGTGGGTTGCGAATGCCACCCCAGTTTGCGCTCCTGCGCTCCGAATGAAACACCCGGCATGTTTTTTTCAATCACCAAACACGAGATCCCTTTGGGCCCGTCGCCGCCGGTGCGCAGCATGACGAGGTAGATTTCATTTTCGCCTGCTCCGGAAATGAAAGCCTTTGAACCGGTGACGAAATAGGAATTACCGTTCTTGACCGCTCGCGTTTTCAACGCCGCCGCATCAGAACCCGAGTCAGGTTCGGTGAGACAATAGCTCGCAAGCTTTTCGCAAGTGACGAGCGAAGGCAGATATTTGGTCTTGAGTTTAGAGCTGCCGAATTTATCAATCATCCATCCCGCCATGTTGTGGATGGAAATAAAAGCCGAGGTTGAGGGACAGCCATAGGCCAGCGCTTCCATGATGAGAGCTGCTTCCAAGCGGCCGAGCCCCGATCCACCGCCTTGTTCTGAAACACTGATGGCACCGAATCCCAACGCTGCGGCGGCTTTGATTGTATCGCGCGGGAAAATGCATTTTTCATCCCACAGGCTGGCATGAGGTGTGATGGCATCGCTTGAAAAGCGGCGCGCCGTGTCCTGAATTGCAAGCTGTTCGTCCGTAAGGTTGAATTGCATGTGCACCGCCTCTAGGTCTATTATCGTCCAATCTCAGCTCGTTGCCAATGCAATAATCTGATTAGCGCATTTGCAAGTTCCAACACGAGAGGCCAGTATGAATATCTTGATTATCGAAAAAGATCCAATCGTCATCACTGCGGCAAAGCGCACGCCGATCGGAAGTTTTCAGGGTGCGCTATCGGGTCTTAAAGCATCACGGCTCGGTTCAATTGCGCTTGCGGCTGCGCTAAGCGAAAGCGCGTTGCAGTCAGTTGATGAAGTTTTCATGGGCAACGTGCTCTCGGCGGGTATGGGACAAAATCCGGCGCGTCAAGCCGCCCTTGGTGCCGGGTTGGCGCATAGCGTACCTTGTACTACCGTTTCAAAAGTCTGTGGCTCCGGCATGAAGGCATTGATCCTCGGCCATGACAGCATTGCCGCAGGCAGCAATACCCAGGTTGCAGTGGGTGGCATGGAATCAATGAGCAACGCGCCTTATCTGTTACCAAAAGCGCGTGGCGGATTGCGCTTGGGCCATGGTGAAGTGAAAGATCACATGTTCACTGACGGACTGGAGGACGCTTATTCTGGGAGATTGATGGGAACCTACGCGGAAGACACCGCAGAAGCCTATCAATTCTCTCGGAACGATCAGGATGCCTATGCCATCTCCTCACTTCAGCGCGCCCGCAACGCTCAGGATTCTGGAGCATTCAGCCAGGAGCTGGTTAACATTGATGAAGCAGCGGGCCGAAGCCGTGCCACGCTCGATCATGACGAGCAGCTGGATAAGGCCAATCTCGCGCGTATTCCATTGTTGCGACCGGTCTTCCGCGATGGCGGCACTGTGACCGCGGCGAACTCGTCTTCTATTTCTGATGGTGCCGCAGCTCTGGTACTCATGCGCGCCTCTGAGGCAGAAAAAATCGGCGTCGCCCCACTTGCTATCATCGCAGGCCATGCCAGCCATGCGCGTGAACCGGGCCAATTTACCACCGCACCCATCGGCGCAATTAGAACGCTTCTAGAGAACCTCAATTGGAAATCGTCAGACGTTGGGCTTTATGAAATCAACGAAGCCTTCGCTGTCGTAGCCATGGCGGCAATGCGCGATTTGGGACTGCCGGGGGATATCGTCAATGTCAATGGTGGGGCCTGTGCGATAGGTCATCCCATCGGCGCATCGGGGGCACGCATTGCAGTGACACTGTTGCGTGCCATGATCGCGTGCGGTGCTCGCAAAGGCATCGCCGCAGTCTGCATTGGCGGTGGTGAAGCAACAGCCGTGGGCCTCGAGTTGATGCACTGAGTTTATTTGTCGGCAAGCAGACGTCTTGCTTGCTTGAGGTGGGGAGCGTCCACCATTTTTCCATCCAAACTCAGAACTCCTGCACTAGGGTTCTGGTCAAACAAATCAACAACGCGCTTGGCCCAAACGAGTTCAGTTTGGCTCGGCGTGAAGGCTGCATTGATTATTGGAACCTGCGATGGATGAATGGCCAACATCCCAGTGAACCCATCGCGCTGCCCGCGCTTGGCATAGGCCTTGAGTCCTTCCCCATCGCCGAATGCAGGATATACCGTTTCGATGGCAGGGACACCAGCTGCGTGCGCCCCGAAAAGAAGCAAGCTTCGCGCCACTTCATAAGGGCCAGTGTAGCGTCCGTCCTCTTCACGCGATGTTGAGGCGCCGATTGCCGCAGATAAGTCTTCCACGCCCCAAGTTAAACCACACAGCCGCAGCGTCACTCCGCCGAAGCTACCAAGCGCAAACATCGACGCTGGGGTTTCAGTGACAATTGGCAGAATAACCGCGTCGGTATTGCCCAAGGCGTTCAATTTCTGGTCAAGATCAATGAGGGACTGGCCACCTTCCGCTTTAGGCAACACAATGCCATCAGGTTTTGCAGAAACAATGGCCGCCAAATCATCATCGGCGAGCGCACTGCACGACGGGTTGATACGGACAAACAAAGGAACGCCACGTGATGCGCGCGACAGAAAATCCGCCACGGATTCACGTGCCTTCTCCTTATGCGCAAGCGACACAGAATCCTCTAAGTCAAGAATAAGTGCGTCCGCCCCGGTGCCAAGTGCTTTCTCCATAAGATCCAGTCGGTCGCCGGGTGCGAACAAAAGCGAACGCAGCCTCATGTCCCTAACCTCTTCATCAAAGCCATGCGTAGACATTGGCAGACGACTTCGTCGCGTTGGTTAATGGCGCGGTGCTGAAACGTGACGATGCCTGCGTTTGGTCTTGATTTCGAATCTTTGAGGGCTACCACATCAGTATCGGCCCGCAAGGTATCGCCAATGAATACCGGTTTTGGCATAATTAATTTGTCATAGCCGAGATTGGCAATTAGTGTGCCCAGCGTTGTGTCGCCAACCGACAACCCAACCATCAAAGCAAAAGTGAATGTGCCGTTGACGACAATGCGGCCGAATTCCGTGGTGCTCGCATATTCCGCATCAAGATGGAGAGGTTGTGGATTGTGAGTCAGCGCCGAGATAAGGAGATTATCGGTTTCAGTGACTGTGCGCCGGACGGCATGGACAATATGGTCACCCACTTGCCATTGGTCAAAAAAACGGCCCGCCACTAACGGTCTCCCTTGTCGACGCGGACAAGTAATGCGCCTTCAGATATTTGTGCATTAACGATTGCTTCCAACCCTGTTATGATACCATTAAACGGCGCAACAAGTCCCTGTTCCATCTTCATTGCTTCAATAACAACCAGTCGCTGGCCTTTTACAACTTTATCGCCCAACGCGACTTCAACTGCGATCACGCGACCTGGCATTGGCGAATGCAACATCCCATCAGATATCGCAGCTCCCCAATCAATACGGTCAACACGCGGTAACCCGAAAGACCAAGCTTGGCCCTCTGCGAAAAGCACCCGCTTGCCATCATTCATGGTAGCAAAGGTTCCAACGGTTTTTGCAGTCGGGTCAAAACCAACCATATAAGTTACGTCGCCAATTTGAACGGCGACATCGCAGTGTGGCAATGCCGCAATTCGAAATCCGATAAGTGCCGTCCACGGATCATTGGTTTGATCCAGAATCAGTGCCCGGGCTAAGGTTTGTTGCACCACTAAATCTGGCTCAATTCCCGGTATCAATTGCGTGGCATGGCGTTCGATGAATCCAGTGTCGATTTGCCCCGCAACAAAATCAGCGTGGCTGGTAGCGCGCGTCAAGAACCCAGCATTGGTTTTAACAGGCCACACCTCAATCTGACTGCAAGCCTTGGTTAGCTTTGCTGCTGCCGCTGTTCGGCTGGGGGCATGGACAATGAGCTTGGCGATCATTGGATCATAATGTGATGTGATTTCGCTGCCCTCTTCAACGCCGCTATCAACTCGGATATCAGGTGGAAACACTAGGTGATCAAGCTTGCCGATAGACGGCAGGAATCCGGTTGCGGGATTCTCTGAATAGAGTCTGGCCTCCATCGCCCAGCCGGAAATGGTGAGTTCGTCTTGTCGTTTCGGCAGTGGTTCACCGGACGCAATCCGCAACTGCCATTCGACTATATCCTGGCCAGTAATCGCCTCGGTGACAGGATGTTCAACCTGAAGCCTGGTGTTCATCTCCATGAACCAAATGCGATCCGCCCGCAGGCCTTGCGATGCATCGGCGATAAATTCGATGGTGCCTGCACCCACATAATTAACGGTTTGCGCGGCTTTAACAGCGGTGGCGCAAAGAGCCAGCCGCGTAACCTCATCCATACCCGGTGCTGGTGCCTCTTCAATCACTTTCTGGTGTCGGCGCTGCAGGGAGCAGTCGCGTTCAAACAAGTGTACCACATTACCCTGACTATCACCGAGGACTTGAACCTCGATATGACGAGGATTCGTAATATATTTTTCGAGCAGCACTTGGTCGTCACCAAAGGCTGCTGCGGCTTCGCGGAGGCAAGAGATCAGTGCATCAGCAAAGGTGCCTGCTGCGTCCACTTTACGCATGCCCTTGCCACCGCCGCCGGCAACCGCTTTGATCAAAAGCGGGTAGCCGATTTGATCAGCCTCGCGCTGCAAGCGATCTGCAGATTGATCATCACCCATGTAGCCCGGTGTGACTAGAACGCCAGCCTGTTGCATCAGCCGCTTCGCCGCATTCTTCAGTCCCATGGAGCGAATGGCGTCAGGTGGTGCACCGACCCAGACAAGTCCCGCCGCCTGAACCGCCTCGGCAAACTTCGCATTTTCCGACAGAAACCCATAACCGGGATGGATCGCCGCAGCACCTGTCGTTCGTGCGGCTTCCAAGATCTTTGCACCATTCATATAGCTTTCGCGGGCCGATGCCGGGCCGATCAAAACAGCTTCGTCCGCTTCACGCACAAATGGCAAATTCGCGTCCACATCCGAATGAACGGCGATAGTGCGAATGCCAAGGCTGCGCGCCGTGCGGACGATGCGACTAGCGATCTCGCCGCGATTGGCGATGAGGAGGCTTCTGATCATTCTTACATCCGGAACAGACCGGAACGCGGCCGCTCCGCAATCGGTGCATTCAGCGTGGCCGAGAATGAAAGGCCGAGCACATCACGGGTTTGCACGGGATCAATAATACCATCATCCCACAACCGCGCGGTGGCATAATAGGGATTACCTTCGGCCTCATAACTGTCCTTGATTTTTGTTTTAAAAGCCTCCTCATCTTCGACTTGAAGGGGAACGCCCCTTGCTTCTGCCGCATCATGACGCACGGTGGTTAACACAGCGGCGGCCTGCTCACCCCCCATCACGCTGATCCGGCTATTGGGCCAGGTGAACAGAAAGCGTGGGCTGTAGGCGCGCCCGCACATGCCATAATTACCCGCACCAAAACTGCCTCCAATCAGCACCGTAATCTTCGGTACGCTTGCGGTAGCTACCGCTGTAACCAGTTTGGCACCATCTTTGGCAATGCCGCCTGCTTCATACTTGCCACCAACCATGAAGCCCGAAATATTCTGCAGAAATAGCAGCGGCACACGGCGCTGGCAGGCGAGTTCAATGAAGTGGGTGCCTTTCAATGCGCTCTCTGAAAACAGCACACCGTTATTTGCCACGATGGCCACGGGCATTCCCCAGATGCGCGCAAAGCCGCATACCAGCGTTGTGCCATAGAGCGGCTTAAACTCATGTATTTCAGAACCATCAACAATGCGGCCAATCACTTCACGCACATCATAGGGTGTGCGAACGTCTTGCGGGATCAGGCCGTAAAGCTCTTGCGGATCAAGTTTCGGCGGGCAGGGAGTTGCGATTTGAATATCTATGTTCTTCACGCGGTTAAGGCTGGCCACAATCTCGCGGACGATGAGGAGCGCGTGCTCGTCGTTATCGGCTACATGGTCAACCACACCTGAACGACGGGCATGGGTCTCGGCACCGCCAAGTTCCTCGGCTGTGATCACTTCACCGGTCGCAGCTTTCACCAGCGGCG
>JAYTSN010000075.1:0-6121 GCA_043745625.1 Aestuariivirga sp.
TTTTACGGTTGAGGCGATTGCAGCATCGGCACTCGTCGCGTCGGTGGTGCCCACAAGCTGCACTTGCCAATCAGGTTCTATGCCAGAAACCGCACGGGCCGTCATGGTGGATGCACTTTGCACGATAAATACGCCGAGCAATGCAAGCAGGCACACCGCTAAACATACGCCTGCTGAAGCAGCGATAATTGTTCCAGCCCGCAGTCGCATCAAGCCTCTCAACCAATCCAGTTTCATTTTGGAGACCTCGCATCTGAAGTGTTTTTGATTTGGCCAAAATTCATGTGCCACTGGGTTTTCATGTTATTTGCTAAATTCAAATCATGGGTCGCAATAACCAATGCTGTGTTGCTGCTTTGAAGCGCCGATAAAACTTGCGCAATCAGATGTTTCCCAGTCGCTTGATCCAATTGACCTGTCGGTTCGTCGGCCAAGATCAATTCTGGGTTGGTGATCAATGCTCTGGCAAAGGCCACGCGCTGCATTTGGCCACCGGAAAGTTCGGCAGGAAGGCGGTCTGCCAGATGATCGAGTTCAACCAGTTTCAACATGGCCAAAGCGCGTGCACTGGAATCTTTTGTTTCACCCAACATGAGGAGGGGGATTTCAACATTCTCCAACACACTCAGAGCAGGCAGCAGACTTTGCGATTGAAACGCGATCCCGATATGACGTGGGCGTAAATTGTTTTGAAGACCGAGTGCCGGCCATCTTACTACACCCGAAGTCGGCTGATCGAGCCCCGCTATAAGTGCGAGCAAGCTTGATTTGCCACTGCCAGAGGGGCCGGTGATGGCAATGCGATCACCTGCCTTCAAAGTGCAAGACACGTGCTGAACGGCTTTGACAAGATTCGCGCCGCTTGCAAAATCAAGCGATACATCTTCAAGCTGAACCAAATTATCTGACATCAACAAATTTCCCGTCCTTGATCGGCAAAACACGGCTGGCTTTTTTGGCGAGTGCTTCATTGTGAGTGGCCACCACAACAGCCCCACCTCCGATGCAATGCTCGTGCAAAACATCAAGGATCACAACTTCTGCATTGGCATCCACTTCACCTGTGGGCTCATCCAAAACCAAAATTTTAGGTTTCCGTGCAAGTGCTACAGCAAGTGCCGCTCTGGCGCGTTCACCTCCTGAAAGCTCGGCCGGCAGAGCATTGGCTCTAGCAGCTATTCCAAGGCGTTCGACAATCGCCTTGGCCCAGTCTTTGTCGCTATCTCCAAAAACAACTTGGGACAGATTCACGTTTTGAGTGACATTCAAATGCGCGAAAAGATTGTTTGTCTGCAACATAATGCCCATAGCGCGGGAGCGAAGTTCGGTTTTGAATTTTTCTTCTCGCCGCGTCATGCGTTCACCGATGACAAGCACTTCGCCGCCATCTGGTTCATCAAGGCCCGCAAGGCACATCAGCAAAGTCGATTTGCCGCTTCCCGATGGGCCAATAAAGGCTACCATTTCACCGGGTTCAATGCGCACATCCACGCCGCGCAGCGCCTTCACCTCTTCATCGCCAGAATGATAGAACCGATAAAGTTCGCGCGCTTCCAAAAGCGCCATATTATTTCCACCTGAAGCTGGAAGACATCAACTGCCACTGGTCCACATTGTCAGCACCCAATGGAGCCGACAAATAAACGGTGGCGAGCTTACCATTCTTGGTGAAGAAATAACGTTCGCTCTCCATACGGATCTGCTTGTTGGTGACGCCGTTTGGCTCGGAGTTTTCGCTATAAGCAATTTTTACAGCTTTGCCACCACTCAGTACAACATCTGAAATCTTATCAATCTTAACTGCGCGGCCTTTTTCGATGTCCGGTGCCAAAGACTGCTTAGCGTAAGCGAGATCAAGCGGCGTTGCCAAATCGCTGGTAATCACTGCCACCAAATCATATTTATTAGCAAATGTCGTTGTTGCCCCATTGTCTTTTCGAGCCCAACCCTCTGGCACTTTGATTGAGAAACCTGCGGGTGATTTGTAAGTTATGAAGACCTGACTATCGGGAATATCTCCCGGTGGTGATACTTCCGGTGTCAAGGGAACCTCGGTTCCCGCGAAGGCTACTAAAGGGAACAGAAAAATCGCAGATGCCAAAAAAAGACGACGTTTCATAAAAGTATCCTTTCAAAGGTTCAGAAACAGACCTAGTAACGGAACTTTACACAGCTGAGTTTGTTCCAAGATTGTCTCAATGTTACAAATATATATAGAAGCGACTTGTTGAACTCACCCCATTTTGCAACTTGTTCAACGCAACGCTAGCCATTGAATCCGCGAACCCTTTCGGATCATTCAGAATTTTGTGTTGTGGCAGATCAAATTCCGAGACGAGCGCAAGAGTTCGTCGCGGAAATTCATGTCAACTTGATCGGTTTAGTTTTTGGCTTTAACGGATGACGCTGTCATTTTTCCATTCACCATCGTGAACTCAATGACAATGTTTTCGCCGATCTTGAAGGCTTCCGCCTCCATCTCGTTGCCAAGTATAAATGATTTTCCACCGACGAGCGTGATGGAATCATTTTTTGCATCAATACTTTTGATAACACCACTTGTTGATTGCGCCGCGGCAAATGTCGCCGTTGCAAGCAAAAGGGATGCCGCAAACATTGCGGGGAGATAGATCGCTTTCATTGGAGTTTTCCTATTTTCAGTCCCTGAAGATGCTTAAACAACATCAGTCCGAGTTGGGACGGTCTCTCGGTGAAGCAATGGTGTGAACCTTCACGTTGTCTTAAAAGTGTTCGCCTGATTATTTCTAAGTAATATGAAATAAAATCAAAGACAGACGCGAAATCGACGAGCAAGTGATTTTTTGTCACGGCCGATAGAGCAACAATTCGGGTCGATATTCAAAATGCACGGTGTCATAATGATACCAGCGACCGCCCCAGATGAAGCCCTGTTTCTCGAAAAGGGCAACGAGGGCCATAGGAATCCGGTTCCGATAGCGAACGACACCGCTTGTGCCAGTCTTATGCCAGTGCCAATTGTCGGAATAGCCGACATTGACATTGATCGCCGAACCGAAAGCGTGCATGCTTAGATGATTGGTGCCCGCTATGAGACGCCAGTTAAACCCGCCACCGGGTTTGTTGCCAAAGCAGCTGAGTTTGGCGGACATCGCGTCAAGACCGCCCGAGATTATGGCGAGGCGTCGGTTGATGCCAAGGATTGTCGTCACCCTGATATTAGCCTTGCCGAGTTTCGGCAACCGCTTACGCCGACGATATGTTGGCCGACTGCTTTGGCGCTAGCGCCATAGAGTTTTTTGAAGAAAGGCTTGTAGCGCACGCGACCAGGATCGAAATCGATGGCCAGAGTGAGATTACCCGCACTCACTGGATAGACATAGTGAAACATATCTTCAATATCTGGCGATTCATTAAGCTGAACCGCGCTGCGCTGCCTGCCATCATCCCAGATCATCGTTGTTCCGTCGTTCCAAGTTAGCGTATTTGCGGAGATGGTGAAGAGCCCGGGATAAGCCTTCAGTATTGCAGCTTTTGCTGCGGCCTGATTGACGTCGTCTCCAGCTTGTGCAGTTCCAGCACATATTAGTACAGCAAAGGTGCAAGTTAGAACGAATCTGAAGAGTGACACGAGATCGCGCTCCGCCAAGTATGAACCACCGCAGAAACTGGGTGATAAGCGCTTGTTCGTGCTATTGTGAGACGCTTCACGATGACAACGCGCTGCTGTTGACTAAGTTCCCAGTGTCTGCTCTTGGCCCTTCTCGACGTTTTCGCTGATTTGCAATTTGGTCCGCAAAGAGTTGTAAATTTCCGAAATCAGGTAGATTTGCTGCAAACTTCGATTTGAATGACGTTTTTACACAGCCTGAACCCGATGCAGACATTATGAAAGATTCAAAACTGCTACTATGCTGGGTCACTAACCATGCTGATTTTTTAGACAAGTTGGTTTGAAAATCTTTGTTTCGGCACCCGTTATGAAAAATGGAACAAACTCAACTTGCAAAACGCTGCACTCAGTGCAAATACAGAGTCTCAACAGGAGTAGAAAATGAACAAATCAATTCTTATTGCTGCAACCCTTACTGCAGGATTACTGGCTTCAACACCCCTATTGGCTGAAGTATTGGCTTTTAAAGCCACACTTGATGGAGCAAGCCAATCGCCTAAGGTTGACACAAAGGCCAAGGGTACAGCAGACATCAAGGTCGATACTGGTGCCAAAACCATCACTTGGGCAATTAAAAGCAAGGATTTGACGGGACCAGTTACGGCCGCACATTTTCACGGTCCAGCTGACGCTGGTGCTAATGCGGCACCAGAAATAGACATTTCCAAGTCTGTGGATGCTGGCACCACCCCTATAACGGATGCTCAACTCGCTGACTTAAAAACAGGAAAATTATACCTGAACCTTCACACAGCAAAATTTCCCAACGGTGAAATTCGCGGTCAAGTTCTGAAATAAAAATGCGACCAGCAGCTCCGGCTGCTGGTTACCCAGCGTTGCGCAACACTAATTCGAAATTCTCATCCGGTGGGCGTTCAGTCTGGCAAATTTAGTCGACCGTGAAGAACTCACGTACGCTTGATTTTATTGAGTGGATTTGATTTTCCGCACCGATTGATCTGCAAGAAACCACCGCATTGTCCCCGATTTTCTTGCAAATGCGGAAAGGGGATTCCCTTGCTTCGAGAAGCGTGATTCAGTGCTGCCAGATGGTTCTGGCGGAGTGATTTGCGGATGAAACCGAGAGAGACAAAAGCCACTGGTGAGCATGACTTGTTCCGGTCGAGGCTCGATCAGATTCTCAATATGCAACACCAATTGGTGAAGCTGGCGCGGACTGTGAACTGGACGCATCTCGAGACGGTGTGCGGGGCGGTTTACAGTGACGCGCCCAAATGCAAGGGCGGCCAGCCACCACTGCCGACCCGGCTGATGGCGGGTTTGCAGATTTTGAAGTTCACTTTTGACCTGTCAGACGAGGAACTGTGTGACAGGTGGGTGGAGAATCCCTACTTCCAGTTCTTCTGCGGCGAAGAGTTCTTTCTGCATGAGCTTCCCTTTGACCGCTCTTCGATGACACGTTGGCGGCAGCGCATGGGAGAGGCGAAGGTTGCGAGCCTGCTGCAGGAGAGCCTGAGTGTGGCGGTTGCCACCAAAGCCATGGCACCAGCAGATTTATCCGAGGTGATTGTCGATACGACGGTGCAGCCCAAGGCGGTGATGTTCCCAACCGACGCCAAGCTGATGAACCGGGCGCGGGAAAAACTGGTGAAGCTTGCCAAGAGTTGCGGCCTTAGCTTACGGCAAAGCTACACCAAGGTGGGCAAGCTCGCCCTGATCATGCAGCAGCGCTATGCGCATGCCAAACAGTTCAAGCGGGCCGGGAAAAGCCTGCGTAAACTCAAGACTTTTCTGGGCCGCACCATCCGCGACATCGGCCGCCAGATTGCAGGCAAGCCTGAGCTTCAGGAGGTCTTCAAACATCCGTTATACCTTGCCACCCGTGTGATGACCCAGAAAAAGCGGCAGGATAAAAAGACCGAAGGGCGCAAGGTTTATTCCCTGCATGCGCCGGAGGTTGAATGCATCGGAAAAGGAAAAGCCCACATGCCTTACGAGTTCGGTGTGAAGGTCTCGCTCGCCACCACGCTGCATCGCTCAAAGGGCGGCCAGTTCGCCATCCACGCCGCAGCTCTTCCCGGCAACCCCTATGATGGTCACACACTTAAGGATGTGATCCCCGACATGGAAGAATTGATCGGCAATGAGGTCAAAAAGATTCTGGCCGATGCCGGATACAGAGGCCACAATGCACCCGACACCCACAAGTTCCGCGTCTTCACCCAAGGTCAAAAGCGTGGCGTCTCGCCTGCAATCAAAAAGCAGATGAAGCGCCGCGCCGCCATCGAACCCGTCATCGGCCACGTCAAGAACGAGCACCGCATGGGCAGAAACTTCCTCGCCCACACCCAAGGTGACCGCATCAACGCCGTCCTCGCAGCAGCAGGCTACAACTTCCGCCTCCTGCTCAATTGGCTGAGAGATTTATTGTGCCTGTTGCTGGTCGCGATTTCTACGCAGCGAAAACTTCAAAGCATTTGAAAGTGGGGTTCTTCACGGGCGACTAGT
>JAYTSN010000076.1:0-2051 GCA_043745625.1 Aestuariivirga sp.
CCGATCGCGATATTTCCGAGCTTGTAAGAGTGGGCATGAGCCAAAGTGGGAATGGCTAACAAACAAAGGAATGAACGACGTTTCATGACAGCAATTTGGACCGCTGACAGATTTCTGTCGCCATGATAAAGTGCCGCATGGCTAAGGTTCACTTTACCTCAAATTTGCGTCGGCATGTGGATTGCCCGAGTGTTGAGTGCGACGGAAAAACCGTGCGTGATGTTTTGGCCGAGGTTTTCAAAGTAAATACGCGGCTTGAAACTTATGTGCTGGATGACCAGCGGGCAGTTCGCAAACATATGCGGATTTTGGTTGACGGTGTGGCGGTGCGTGATTTGACTGGCTTAACGGATGTGGTTTCCCCCAACAGCGAAGTGTGGGTGATGCAAGCTTTATCAGGAGGTTGAAATGGCAAAACGTATTTTGGTTTCGACACGTAAAGGTTTGTTTGAACTGGGGCTAGGGCGTGGCGGCTGGGTGATCAAGGATGATCATTTCCTTGCAGATAATGTGACGCTGGCTTTGCATGACCCACGCGATGGAACGGATTATGCCGCGCTTAATCATGGCCATTTTGGCGTTAAACTGCACCGGCGTGATCAGGGTAAAAAGACTTGGGTTGAAATTGCAACGCCGAAATATCCGCCAAAGCCTGAGGGGCTGGATGATAAGGATGGATGGGGTAAGCCCGTGAATTGGACGACGCAGCTGATTTGGGCTTTGGAAACAGGTGGGCCAAAGCAGCAAGGTGTTATCTGGGCTGGCACTATGCCGGGAGGATTGTTTCGTTCTTCTGATCGCGGTGACACATGGGAGATGATGGAAATACTTTGGCGGCATCCTGACCGCAATAAATGGTTGGGTGGTGGTGCCGATATTCCGGGTATTCATTCGATATGTGTTGACCCTCGCGATGCAGACACTGTGCGGGTTGCGGTTTCATGTGGTGGCATGTGGGTTACGCATGATGCGGGAAAGACTTGGGCGCAATCTGCACATGGTATGAAATTTGATGACGGGCCATCAAGCGAGATTGAAAGCCCTGATGCGCAGGACCCGCATATGATGGTGCAGTGTGCGGCTGATCCTGCCAAATTTTGGGTGCAACATCATGCGGGGATTTTCAAATCAGTGAATGACGGCAAGAACTGGACGCGGGTTTTAGCTCAGCCTTCTTCATTTGGTTTTGGCGTGGTGGTGCATCCCTCTGATCCTCATACGGCTTGGTTTGTGCCGGGCATTAAGGACGAGAAACGCATTCCGGTTGATGGGGCCTTGGTGGTGACCCGCACGCGCGATGGTGGCAAAACTTTCAAGTCACTCAAAAAGGGCCTGCCGCAAAAGAATGCTTATGATGTGGTGTTCCGTCATGCGCTGGCCATTGATGAAACTGGTGAAACGTTGGCCATGGGTTCGACCACCGGCAATGTTTGGGTGAGTGAGAACCAAGGTGACAGTTGGCAACTGGTGAGTTCAAATTTGCCGCAGGTTTATGCAGTGCGATTTGCTTAGTTGAGCCACAAAATGCTGGCGTTCAAAACCGTAGCGAAGCTAACCCAAGCCAGATAAGGCACAAGCAACCAGCCCGCTGGTTTTGCGATTTTGAAAAATGCACGCATGGTCAATGCAATCATGATCCACATTGCGACAATATCAATCAATGCAAGGATTGGTGAATGCAGACCGAAAAATAATAGTGGCCAGGCGAAATTTAACACCAGCTGATTGAAAAATAAATTGAGGGCTGGTCTTGATGTTGGGCCCTCAAGCCAAACGCGCCATGCAGCTATGGCCATCATTATGTAAAGCAAAGTCCACACGGGTGCGAACACCCATGACGGCGGATTAAACGAAGGCTTTTGAAGTGTTGGAAACCAAGTGACAACAGCATCTGCAGTGACCACGCCTGCCACACCACCTACAGCCAAGCAAAGCACGATGAACCCCACAAGAACTAGACAGTGTCCTTGAATTAACGAAGCCATAACATGATAGCGGCGAGTTGGCACTCGGCTTGGAACGATGCGGTGGTTTTTGCATATCGGGTTGCG
>JAYTSN010000077.1:0-6070 GCA_043745625.1 Aestuariivirga sp.
TATTAGATACTCACGAGCTTCTGTTCACACCAAACATATTGCCAGTCGCTTTTTTCACAAACAAGTTTGTGAGCGCATCGACAACGTTGTCGTCGGTGAACTGGGGTTTGGAGCCTTCAAACTTGCAAGATGCCAAAACCTGATCAACAATGAATTTTGGTTGGAAATAAGCGAGGGGCGCGTTGTTCGATCTGATTGCTTCCAGCACTTGCAAAAAAGTAGTTTCAGTAAGTTCAAGGCCAGCTTTGCGCGCCATGCCCTCAAAAACTTTGCGGTAAACATCTTGCGCAGGCTCGAGCGTTTCAAGCTTATAGGCAATACGGCGCTGGAACGCTGGATCCATCAAATCATCTGGATGCAGATTGGTTGAGAAAATTACGATTTCATCGAACGGCAGCCTGAAACTTTTGCCCGTGTGCAGCGTGAGATAATCCACCTTGCTATTGAGGGGCACAATCCAACGGTTTAAAATATCTTCAGGCTTGGCGCGTTGACGGCCAAAATCGTCAATCAGAAACGTCCCGTTCAACGCCTTGATGTGCAGCGGAGCCTCGTAGAATTTAGCTACCGAATTGTATTTCAGATCCAGCATTTCAATCGTCAATTCACCGCCGGTGATGACCATGGGGCGGTAACAAGCAACCCAGCGCATATCAACCCGGCCGCGACGCAAACCAGTACCACCAGTTTGATCTGGAGCTTCGGCTACTTTCTGGTGAACCGTTGGATCATAAACCTTCATGATCTCGCCATCGATATCAACGCAATACGGCACATAAATTACGTTCTGAAAAATCTTACCGACAATTTCAGCAACCGTCGTCTTGCCGTTGCCCGCTGGCCCATAGATGAGAATGGCGTTACCTGAATTTACCGCTGGTCCCAACCTGCTGACAAATCGGTCTGTCATCACCAGTCCTGAGAAGGCATCGTCCAACTGCTGGCGCGTTACATGCTCATTTGAAACACGCTGAGTTTCAATCCGCTCCTGATAATCTTTGAGTGATACAGGCGCTGGCCCAAAATATTGACAGCGCTTCAAAGCATCTGCCGCCCAATCACGCCCGGTTCGGGTGAGCGTTAATCGTTGCTCGGCCAGCGAGCCCCCAATTGAGGATGTGGCAAGCGCTTCCATAAATTTACGCTCTTTGGCATCTAACAATAGTTGATTTACAATACTGCTGGGGAGTTTCAGAGACTCCGAAATCTGCGACGCAGTTTCAAGATTTTCTGAATACATCCCTTTGATTGCGAGTTCGAGAAGATTTGCCGGATCAACGCCTGAATCCGCGATCGTGATTGGTGATTGCGGCGCTTCCTTTAGAACTTTTTCGATTTGTGCGTGAGTCAGAATGCCAAGTGCTACAATGCTATCTCCAAGACGGCCACCATTTGCGAGCTGGTGTTCGGTGGCCCTATTGATATCAGCAGCAGTGACCAGCCCCTTGGCCACCAAGATATTCCCAATCTTCATCATTCACCCCAAAATTCAAACGCATGAAAGCCCTGCCATGCGCAGCAAGCCATGGACTGGGAACAGTTATTTGTAAGTTAATGCGGCTTCATTTTGGCCATATTTCCATTGGTTTTCCCAATTTCCAGCAAATGGAACTAAATGGTGCCCAGTCCGTTCTAGATCACCTAAACTAGCACTAACATAAGGGATAGCACCATGAAATTAGCACCAAAGCCGATAATGCTTGTTGCAATTATCGCAGCAACATTGGGCACATTGCCGAATGCAGCCAGCTCCGCACCAGCGGATTGCTCGGCGCAACAAGCAGCAGGCCAGCCCTGCCCACCCGCAGGCGCTAAAACTCCAACAGACGCGCCTGCAGTGACACCACCAGCCGCACCTGCTGCACCAGCAACGCCTCCTGCTGCTGCAACGCCTCCTGCTGCTGCAACGCCTCCTGTAGCTGCAACGCCTCCTGCAGCTGCTGCTAATCCACCTGTTGCGGCTCAGCCTCCAGCAGCCAACAATGCAAACCAGCAGCCTGCAGTTGATAATCGGCCAAGGGGCGATCGAGCTTCAAACTTCCAGTTTGATCCGAACCGGCACCACCGCAGGCGTAGTCAAAATGACCTATTTCGCTTTTTCTTTAATGGTTATTATTATGATCGGCCTTACTGGCAACAACGCTATTATGAGCCACGCTATTCGCGCATTAGTTGTGGTGAAGGGCGTCGTATCGTAGCTGACGATGACTTCTTTAGAATTCGTACTATTGAATGCAATGGTACAACATTTACCTATCAGGCCCGTCGCGGCAGTCATACTTACCGCGTGTTTGTAAACTCACGGCGTGGAACAATTTCTGGCACAACACGCCTTTACTAAAAAAATATTTTGTGAAGAAGGGGAAGCCTCATTGGGCTTCCCATTTTTTAATTTGAGTTTGCATTGCCCCGTGGCCGAAAAACTCTTGTTAATGTTCTAAACGTTTTGACATTCATAAGACTGCGCTTTCAACAACGCCGCTTTTCACAGTTAGACTTTCAGGCTTCCAAGCAGAATTTCGGTAACAGCTTCTTTTGCCAAAGCGCGATTTGGTGGCTTTCCAAATATGCATTCAATTTGAATTGCAAAATCTGCATAATGCTGAGTGACTGACCAAATTGAAAAGATAAGATGATGGGGATCAATTTGTTTGATCAGGTTTTGATCCATCCATCCTTGAAAAACCGCAGCCTTTTCATCCACAACGGCGCGCAATGATGTTTTCATCGTCTCCATTAAGTGCGGCGCACCGCTCATCACTTCGATTGCAAAGAGTTTTGAAGGCAAAGGATTTTCAAACGACAAATCCATTTTTTTTGAAATATAATTCGTCAATTCGGACAAGGGCTCACCAGCCGGGTCAATGGCCAAAAACGGATCAAGCCAACCCTCCAATGTTCTTTCTAAAAGCGATGTGTAAATGTGCTCTTTGCTTTTGAAATAATAAAGCACGTTTGGTTTTGATAAATCAGCTTTGGCAGCGATTTGATCAATAGTAGAACCATGAAATCCAAAGCTGGCAAACACATCCAGCGCGCAATCAAGTACTAATTTTTCGCGCCGCTGTTGGATCCGTGTCTTCTTTGGTGGCGAATCGATTTCTGTCGTTGTCATCAAAAAATGGTTTGAGCATTACTGATCAGTTGGTCAAGATTTACATAAAAATCCGGAGCGTTTGCTAAAGATTTCATGTGGTTGGACGAAGTGAGACGCATAGTGATATGCTGCCTGACGCAAAATTTTTGTTTTAACTGATCTGCAAAAAATGAATGCCAAAAAATTATCCGCATTCATAAAATCAATAACCGATGTTCGTTTTCACAATTTCAAAACCGAAACCTTCAAACCCATCTCTTAGTTATCAGAGTATGAACAGTTTGTGTTCTGGAAAACAAAACAACATCGGAGGTCTATTATGAAGAAATTTTTACTTGCAGCAGTAGCCATCAGTACATTATCGATAGCCGCCTTTGCTGGCAATGAAAACAGCCAGCAAAATGGCAATACACCAGATTTGGTTTTGCCACTGGACAACAGTTCAGTACCAAAAACAATGAAGAAGAAGATGTATTATGGTGAGTCATCTTCGACGATAACTTCAATTGGCGAAACCGGTAATGTGAACGACCTACAACGTATTCTAGAAAAAGGTGGCAATAGTCACGACGTTGCACCTTACTAAGTAATATAGTTGCCAGTGACCGGGGATCATCCCGGTCACCGACTTCCAGTTAATTTATATCAAAGCGTTGAAGAAATATCCAAGAGTGTGTCTTTAAACCACTTTTGTGAAGGGTGAATTGAAAGCCTTTTATGCCACGCCAAGTCTAAGTGAATTGATCTGTTGGGCACGGGAACGGGGCATTCAAACAAAAAACTGTTTGCACTTGCGTAACGTTGGATAATCTTACGCGGAGCTGTCACGATAAGATCGCTCTCCTCGACAATTGCCGGAATAACCGCTGAGTTATTAACCGTCATCGCCACGCGCCTCGAATGTCCGAGTTTCGCCAATTCATCATCAATGAAATTATATGGATCGCCATTCAAACTTAAAACCAAATGTCGGGCATCGGCAAATTTTTTGATGTTTGGAATTTGTCCCGCAAAAGCATGATCCTTTCTGGCCATGCAAACCCATGTATCTGAAATCAATAATTGTACTCCAAAACGATCAGCTAGGTTTTCAAACGGTACGACCACAAAATCCGCTTCGCCGTTATCTAATAATTCAGGCGCCCTATTAGCACCCGAAATGATTCGTACTTCAATGCCCGGCGCATTTTGCGTCAGATAACTTGCAAGCCGTGGCGCTACAATCACACTGAAATAATCGACAGCAGCAATTTTAAAAACGCGGCTTTCAGTTGCAGGATTAAAACGTTTGGGATCAAGAATATTTTGTAAAGAAAAAAGCGTTGAGCGGATCGGTTCAGCCAACTCCAGAGCGCGAGGTGTGGGCCGCATGCCTTTAGCTGCACGTACAAACAATTCATCTCCAAGATGCCCCCTTAGCCGTGCGAGCGCATTTGATACTGAAGATTGCGTTAGCCCAATTTTAGAGCCCGCCTTTGTGATGTTTTTTTCCTGAAACACCGCATCAAAAACAAGGAGCAAGTTGAGGTCAATTGAGCGTAAATCCATTTTATCCTTGAAACCGCTTGAATGCACTTCTGATATGGTGGAAATAACGCAGAAGGATGATATAAGTTCCATGCGTTCAGCGCATATCTAATATACAAGAAATCTATAGGAAGTGAAGCAGCGCAAAAGGCAATCTGGCACTATTTTAATTAAGCAAAGCCGGGAAAGAAGTCGGTCTTGATGCGGCGATGGCCTACGCCCAATTCTTTAAGCACTTTCTCAAACCGTGTGACCATGGCGCGCGGGCCTGAGATATAGAACGTGCGGTCTTTATAATCGGGAAGCTCGCGGCTGATAAGCTCGAAGTCGATGAAGCCAGCATGCATGTTGGTATTGGCGGGAGCCCCTTGAGCCACTGCATAAATTGTGCGCAAACCCAGTTCTCTTTCGGCTCTGTCGAAGACATCGGCGTAAGCAATCTCATCGACTCTATTATTGCCATAAAATAACACAGCATCGCGCTTATCGCCACTCAAAACCATTTCTTGAATAATGCTCCGAAACGGCGTGACCCCAATGCCACCAGCCAGGAATGCAAGTTTTTCTTCCGCGTTTTTTGGGAGGGTAAATTCACCGGCAAGCTGCGAACCATAAACCACATCACCGGGCTTCATCGACAGCATGGCTTGTTTGTAAGCGCTTGCACCTGGATAAAATTTCACACCCAAACGCACGATGTTTTCAGATGGAGCCGAAGCGATGGTGAATGAACGACGATTACCGCGATTATCAGGAGAACGCACATTCATCGTCCAATCCAAATACTGACCGGCTGTAAATGCTACAGGGCGATTACTGCCAAAAACGTAATCATAGCAACCGGTAGCTTTCTTCTCAATGCGATCAAGCGTCAACTTAAAACGATATTTGGGGCTGACCAACCAAGCAAACGCATTACCAACAAGAAAGGCCAGCTCTGGGGTGACATAGAATTCACCAAAGTGAACCGAAGGGCTGGAAAGTGTACCGACAATTGTGCCGTAGGCGAGGCTTGGCAGTAAAGCTGATGGCGCAGTGAGCGGCTCGGTGAGCATCGCAAAGCCAGCGAACAAAAGAGGCGAATAGATCAGCGATTGCGTGAAGGCTTCGGCATACATATCGGGTGTTGTTGTGGCGACAGTCATCACTAGATTTGCAAACATATAGGCTGCGAACATTTCAAAGCGCTGCACTTTGCGCAGGATAAGCAACCCACCAATCAAAACCAGCGGCATCAATTGTAAATTGCCACCCACCCACCATGTGGCGGGTTGATCGAGAATCAAAGATGACGCGACAACGCCAATCGCCACGGGGTTAAATATATGTTTACGGTAAATCGCGAGTACGAACTTTGAAGCGATGGCGACGAAAGATGCGAGCGCCAACCCTTCTATGCCAGGCAAATCGCTGGCCATCACAGGTGGCATGATCAACGCGACAATG
>JAYTSN010000078.1:0-2039 GCA_043745625.1 Aestuariivirga sp.
GCTTATTTGACGTTTGATATCGATTGCCTTGATCCATCAGCAGCGCCAGCAACGGGCACGCCCATTCCGGGTGGTCTGACCTATCATCAGGCGGCATCAGTCATCCGTGGGCTGAAGAATATTAATTTTGTTGGCATGGATATGGTGGAAGTGTCACCGCCCTATGATCAAGCGGAAATTACGTCAGGCGCAGCTGCTGGCTTGATTATGGAGTATCTATGCTTGCGCGCTTGGCAGAGGGGTGCGCGCGCAGAGAAGATGCCGGAGTAAATTCTGCGGTCGTTTTCAAATGATATCGTTACTGCGCAAGTTAATGCTCTTTGGTCTGGTCGCTGTGGTCGGCATTGCGCTGTTTCCGTTTGGTGCTTGGATTGCTGCAATCACGCCCGTGCTTGGTCGAGGACAAGACATCAAGCCGACTGACCCGCCTATCTTCGTCTGCGCTAACTTTGCGCATACTGAAATTGTTCTTCCCATCACCGATGCGGCAATCGATTGGCAATCGATGTTTGATATTGCAGAGGTAAAATTAAAGCATCCGGAATTATATCTTTCATTCGGTTGGGGTGATCTTGCATTTTTTCAACAGACGGGAAGGTGGCATGACGTGCGTTTAGATACAACGCTTGCGTCTTTTACAGGCCAGCATCCAACCACGCTGCGTGTGGTCGTTCAAAAGATACCGCTTGATGATCCTGAATGTTTAATGCTGGTGATTGATGTTGAAGGCCGCCGCATTCTGGCAAAACATATCCGCGAAACACTGGCAACAATGCCGCCTACGTTGGCATCAGGCAGCATAAAATATGAGAGATACTATATTGCCAAAGGCAAATACGGAATTTTCCACACTTGCAACCAATGGGTTAGTGATGGGCTTGCAAAAGCCGGTCTGCCCTATGCGTGGTATGCGCCATTCAGCTTCGACGTGATCTGGCCACTCTATAAAATTCCGTATTGATGACATCAACTCAACGCATCCCGCACCCTGTAATATGCCATCGCCGCCACCAGCATCGGTGTGCGCAAGCGCCCGCCGGGGAAGGGGTGGTGTTTGATTTTGGCTAAAAGATCAAATCGCTCTGCTGTGCCGCGCACCGCTTCCGCCATCAGCTTGCCATACATGCCCGCCAGCGAAACCCCTTGTCCGGAATAGCCGTGGGCGTAGAAGACTGTGGGGGAAAGCCTGCCGCAATCGGGAATGCGGTTTGATGTGATGGCGATGAAGCCGCCCCATGCGTAATCTATTTTCACATCTTTGAGCTGGGGAAAAACCGACGTCATTCGCGGGCGCATATATTCGTCCAAGTTTGGCGGTTCAAATGTTGAGTAAGATGCGCGACCACCAAACAACATCCGGTGGTCAGACGAGCGGCGATAATAATCGACAATAAAATTTGTGTTGGCCACCGCTTCATTATCCGCGATCAAAGATTTGGCACGGTTTTCGCCCAGTGGTTCAGTGGCGATGATGTAACTGCCTACGGGCATGACTTTCCCCTCAAGCGGTTTTATCAATTGGCCGAGATAAGCATTGCCGCCGATGATCATAAACTTGGCTGAAACTTTGCCCTTATCTGTGCGCGCCCATGGGGCGGGGCCAGTGTTAACATCAACCACGCGGGAATGCTGATGCACCACGGCACCCGCCTTGATTGCCGCAGCTGCCAAACCCAGACAATAGTTCAGCGGATGAAAATGCCCAGCATGAGATTCCCTTAAAGCGCCGTGGTATATGTTCGTTCCAAGCTTTTGTTCTAATTCAGCTTTTGTGAGAAGCGTATTGCCACCATAACCCAGCGCTTGGTATTCGTCGGCCCACTCTTGCAGGTGCTTGAACTGATGCGGTTTGGGGATGCAGTGCATGTAACCCCAGCTAATATCGCAATCAATTTTGTGCTTCTCAACGCGGTCTAATATTAGCTGCTTGGCTTCCTCGGATAAATCAAAAGCCCGCTTGGCATCAGCCTTGCCGATTTGGCTTTCGATCTTGCCTTGTCCTGATGAGAACCCAGTGCAAATTTGCCCACCATTGCGGC
>JAYTSN010000079.1:0-16354 GCA_043745625.1 Aestuariivirga sp.
TGTGGAAAGCCATCGGCAATATCTGCAAACTCTTTACTTCTGAAGAATGTTCAAACTATTTTAAAGCAGCCGGCTATGGATTCAAATGAGCGCCCGATGCGCTAGCGGCATCTGATGTGCCAAGATGGTTCCGTTTTAATGAGTCCCAAGAGAGGAGCCATCCACCATGACGAAGATTATCTCAAAGACTGTAATGAGCAAGATCGCAACCGTTGGCCTTGATCTGGCGAAGAATACCGTCAAAAATACTGTCAAAAAGTTTCAGTTAAATCGAAGCGTTAAACGAGAAAAACGGAGTATTCTCGACTAATTCAGTATTTTGTGGGTCAAAGCCTTCTGATTGATCATAAAGCGCGCATCATCAACTAAACAGCAATAAGATATTGATTTAGTTGTGAAATTTTCAGAGGCAGTGAGTTCTATCTTGTTGCCCCTCACTCCCACTCGATCGTCCCTGGTGGTTTGCTGGTTACATCATAGACCACACGGTTGATGCCTTTTACCTCATTGATAATACGCGTTGCTGTGCGGCCCAGAAAGTTCATATCAAACGAATAGAAATCAGCCGTCATACCATCAACTGATGTTACAGCGCGCAAGGCCAATACCCGGTCATAGGTGCGTCCGTCGCCCATTACGCCGACGGTTTGCACGGGCAACAATACTGAAAATGCTTGCCAGATTTTATCATACAAACCAGCTTTGCGAATTTCTTCGATATAAATCGCATCGGCTTTTTTCAAAATTTCAAGCTTTTCCCGCGTCACACCACCCGGCAAACGGATCGCTAACCCAGGCCCAGGAAATGGATGACGGCCGATGAAATGCGTTGGCAAACCAAGCTCTTGGCCTAATCTTCTCACTTCATCTTTGAAGAGTTCACGAAGCGGTTCAACCAGTTTCATGTTCATCCGCTCAGGAAGCCCGCCCACATTATGGTGTGACTTGATGGTGACTGATGGGCCGCCCGTGAACGAAACACTTTCAATCACGTCAGGATACAAAGTGCCCTGTGCCAGAAAATCAGCACCACCAATTTTCTTGGCCTCGCGTTCAAACACTTCGATGAACAGGCGGCCAATTGTCTTGCGCTTCTTCTCAGGGTCAACTTCACCTTCGAGGGCATTGATGAATTCATCTGATGCATCCACATGAACCAATTTCAAATTATAATGCTCGCGGAACATCGCCACAACATCAGCAGCTTCGTTTTGGCGCATCAAACCATGATCGACCAAAACGCAGGTGAGTTGGTCGCCCACTGCTTCATGCAGCAACAATGCGGCAACGGATGAATCAACCCCACCCGAAAGCCCACACAACACACGGCCCGTTCCAACCTGCGCGCGGATTTTGGCGATAGCTTCTTCACGAAATGCCTGCATCGTCCAATCCGGTTTCAGGCCCGCTACCTTGAACAAGAAGTTCTTGATCAAAGCGGCACCATCAGGCGTGTGCACCACTTCTGGATGGAACATGGTGGTGAAAATTTTTCGAGCTTCATCAGAAGCAACAGCAAAAGGCGCATTTTCAGACGTCGCTTTCACCGTGAAACCGACAGGCAGTTTCGTCACGCGGTCGCCATGGCTCATCCAAACGGGATAACGTTTGCCAACGTCCCAGAGCCCGTCAAACAATGCGCTCATCTCGCGCACTTCTATTTCAGCGCGGCCAAATTCCGCCGCATGGCCACCTTCAACTTCGCCACCCAACTGAACGGCCGTTGTCTGTTGACCATAGCAAATCGAAAGAACGGGCAGCTTCGAGTCAAAAATGATTTGAGGAGCGCGCGGTGAACCTTCGCGTGTAACGGAATCTGGCCCGCCTGAAAGGATGACCGCTTTTGGTCTTAAACGGTGAAAAGCAGCCTCAGCGATCTGAAACGGAATAACCTCGGAATAAACCCCAGCTTCGCGCACACGGCGTGCGATAAGCTGCGTTACTTGGGACCCAAAATCGACAATTAAAATGTTCTCATGCATGTCGGGCGATTAAGGCATTGATGCGGAGTCTGCAAGGTCAGATCAAAATATCCCACAGCAGCTTAACATTAAGGCTGATGATGAGAACCGCAATTGCCGCCGAAACTCCCGTCAACCATATTGGCGCAACCATCGCGCCCATTTTAGCTTTACTGGCCGTGAACATGACCAACGGCACGACGGCAAAAGGCAGCTGAAACGCTAAGATAACCTGGCTGAAAATGAGCAGGAAACCCGTTCCACTCGCACCATAATAAATCGTAACCGCTGCTGCTGGCACTATCGCCACCGCACGGGTGACCAAACGGCGCATCCAAGCAGGCAGGCGAATGTTGAGGAAACCCTCCATCACAATTTGTCCAGCCAATGTGGCCGTGACTGTGGAGTTCAAACCGCAGCACAAAAGCGCAATGGCAAACAGTTTTGGCGCAAGCAACGAACCCATCAGTGGAGCCAACATTCTATGGGCATCACCAATTTCAGCAACGCCAGTGTTGCCAGACTTATTAAAAGTGGCAGCTGCCAAAATCAAAATTGAAGCATTCACCAACAATGCAAAACACAAGGCGAATGTAGAATCGAAAGTGGCAAAGCGAAGTGCAGATTTCTTTTCAGCCAAGCTTTCGCCATATGCCCGCGTTTGCACAATGCCGGAATGAAGGTAAAGATTATGCGGCATGACCGTTGCGCCAATGATGCCCAAGGCCAAATAAAGCATTGCGGGATCACGCACGATATTGGTGGTGGGCGCAAAACCTTTAATCACTTCTGCCCAATCTGGGTTGGCCAATGCCATCTGAACCATAAAGCTTGCAAATATCACACCAAGCAAAGCAATCACAAACGCTTCGACCCAGCGGAAGCCTAGTCGTTGCAACAACAAGATAACAAATACATCTAGCGCTGTAATAATTACTCCGATCTCAAGCGGAATTCCAAATAGAAGATTGAGCCCAATAGCGGTGCCAACCACTTCAGCAATATCTGTCGCGATAATCGCCACCTCAGCGAAAACCCAAAGCACGATCGCGACCGGCTTTGGAAACGCATCACGGCACGCTTGAGCTAAATCGCGCCGCGAAGCGATGGCCAATCGAGCGCATAATGATTGCAGAATAATGGCCATAATGTTCGACAACAATGCCACGAACAAAAGCGCATAGCCAAATTGCGCGCCCCCGGCGATTGCTGTGGCCCAATTTCCAGGGTCCATATAACCGACTGAAACGAGAAACCCTGGGCCCATGAAAGCCAGCGCGCGTTTAAAAAAACCCGCGTTATTCAATACTGGCACAGAACGAAAAACATCCATCAGAGACGGTTCCGTATTTGCCCGTCGCCAATTTCCAGCTGGTTCAAAATTTCTCATTCAAAAAGTTTAGCATAGACTAAACCTTATGCAATAGGCTAAACTTACTGAAATGAAAGCCAAGCGCCTGCAATCTGCCAAACTGCGATCAGCCGCCTTCAGCCGCACGCGCGCTGATCATCAAGCTGAGATTTCAGAGGATTATGTTGAATTAATTGCTGAATTAATTGACGAAAAAGGCGAGGCCCGGGGCACTGACATCGCGCTGCGCTTGGGTGTGGCCAATGCCACTGTGGTCAAAACCTTAAAGCGTTTGCAGGATCAAGGCTTAGTGACGCAGGAACCCTACCGCGCAATTTTCTTGACTGGCGACGGCTGGAAGATGGCCGAGGACGGCAAGCGCAAGCACGATATCGTAGAGAAATTTTTGCTGGCTATTGGTGTGCCCGAAGCCATCGCGCGCATTGACAGTGAAGGCATCGAGCATCACGTGAGTGTTGAGACCTTAAAGGCAATGGCGAGGTTTTTAATTGGCAAGCCGATTAATTAAACGACTTTCTGCATCACCGCCACAAAAAATCCGTCAACGCCGTGTTGCGCAGGGGTCAGCAATAATGTGTTGGCTGAACCATCTGCAGATTTTGGCACTTCGCTACCAATGGCATGTTTCCATTGCTCAGCATACGGAACAATTTTGAAATTTCTGTTTGCAGAAAGAAATGCCTTCACTTGGTCGGTGTTTTCTTCTGGCAACACCGAACACGTAATATAGATCAAACGCCCACCTGCTTTAACGAGCGCAGCACCTTGCGCCAACACATCGCGTTGATCCTTCTGGCGCTGCTCAAGCTGCTTTGGCTGCAAACGCCATTTGGCATCGGGCTTCCTTCGCCAAGCGCCTGAACCTGAACAAGGCGCATCGATTAAAACACAATCAAAGCCGCCCATATCACCCAGTTTGGCACCTTCATCGGCAGCCACAACTTCAATATTGGTGGCACCCGAACGATTGATCCGTTCAAAAATGGGACGCAGGCGGTGCTTGTCTTGATCATGGGCCACAAGTCGGCCCTTGTTTTTCATGATTGCAGCCAGCGCCAAAGTCTTGCCGCCTGCGCCAGCGCAAATATCAATCACAGACTCGCCCGGCTGCACACCAGACAAGAGTGCAGCAATTTGCGAAGCAGAATCTTGCACCTCAAACCAGCCAAGACCATGGGCAGGCTCAACCTCAACATTCACATTGCGCGTTTCATGGGTCGGCGATTCAATGCGCACACTTAAAGGCGAAAGCGGCCCAGCCACTGCATTATGTTTGGCAAAAGCTTCCAACAATTGTTCACGACTGGCTTTCAGCGTATTCGCGCGCATATCAATAGGCGCGCGCATTGAAAGAGCAGCCCCCTCCTCTGCAGCACGTTCACCAAATACCGCCTGCAAAGATGGCTCCAACCATTCTGGATAGTCACCACGAATATGTGATGGCAAATCATCGCGCATTTCGCGTTCAAGCGCCGTTTTTTCTTTAGCCGTCAAAACACCGGGGCCAAATTGCTCCGTACACAGAGTTTCAATTTCAGAAGACGGCATGTTCCAAACATCGCGCAGCACGCCAAGCGCCAATGCGCGCGGCCGCCCGTCACCCATGCGCGACGAAGCCGTATTGCGCCTGCGCAGCACATCATAAACCAAAGTGCCTATCGCATGGCGATCAGTCGATCCAGCGAAGCGGTGCGATTTGCCCCAGTCTTTCAGCGCCTCAGAAGCGGGGCGGTGCTGTGTAAAAATATCGTTCAAAATTTCGATCGCCGCGGCAACCCGTCCAGCAAGTCTCATAAATTATCCAATCACATAAAGTCGAAGAGAAAACCATGCCCACATTGCGCAAAGGCAGAAGAGCCCCGCGATAAACGCATAAAACCGATCTGGCAATTTATTAGTGGTGATATGGATAAAACTGTGCACCACACGGGAAGCCAGAAATCCAAACGCCAACACCACTTGCACTTTATCAACAAACCCAGTTGCAATTAAAAATGCAACGCAAGCATACCAAGCAATCGGCGCCTGAAATTGATTGTCGAAATTATTGCTGATCTGGCGTACCCGGTCAGGCCATTTGCATGCATCCAGAACAATGTCCGCTCTCTTGGTTTCGCCAGAGCTAACGGATTGAAAACGCGCCTGTCCCAAGCGTAAGCCAACCAACGTCACTAGCAAAAAATGCAAAAATACCGGAAGTAAAATTGCTTGAGTATACGTCATCGCGTTAACCCATTCCTTGGTAATTCGGTGCTTCACGTGTGATCATCACATCATGTGCATGGCTTTCACGAAGCCCTGCCCCTGTGATACGCACAAATTGAACCTTGGATTGAAGCTCAATCAAACTGCCCGCACCCACATAACCCATGGCAGCGCGAAGCCCGCCTACGAGTTGATGTAGCACCGCAGCCACAGCACCTTTATGTGGCACTTGACCTTCGATGCCTTCGGGCACCAATTTCAATTTATCACTCACATCCTGTTGGAAATAACGATCAGCAGATCCGCGCGCCATTGCACCAACAGAGCCCATGCCCCGATAAGATTTATAGCTGCGCCCATTGTAGAGATAGACTTCGCCGGGACTTTCATCCGTGCCAGCGAGAAGCGATCCCATCATTACAACTGAAGCACCCGCTGCCAAGGCCTTGGCCATGTCGCCCGAAAGTTTAACGCCGCCATCAGCAATGACAGGCACGCCAGATTTCATTCCCTCTTCGGCACATTCAATGATCGCCGAAAACTGCGGAACACCTACACCAGCCACAACACGCGTTGTGCAGATTGAACCTGGCCCAATGCCAATCTTAACGGCATCGGCTCCAGCCCCTATGAGTGCCTTCACAGCTTCAGCCGTCGCCACATTGCCGCCGATAATTTGCACCCGGTTAGAGATTTTCTTGATCCGCTCAACTTGGTTGAGAACGTGAATAGAATGGCCATGGGCTGTATCCACCACAATCACATCCACACCAGCATCGAGCAGTTGCTCGGCTCGCGCAAAGCCATTGTCGCCTGTGCCTGTTGCCGCAGCCACCAGCAACCTCTGTTGTGAATCTTTCGAAGCCAGCGGATGGTCTGCAGCCTTCTCCATATCGTTCACAGTAATCAAGCCAATGCATTTGAATTCATCGTCAACAACGATCAATTTTTCAATGCGGTGCTTGTGAAGAAGTCTCTGCGCTTCAGTGCGATCAACACCGGCTTTCACCGTCACCAACTCACGCGTCATCAGAGCGCCAACTTTGGTGTTGAGATCAGTTGAAAACCGCACGTCACGATTGGTAATAATTCCGCATAGTTTTCCAAATTCGTCGACAACTGGAATACCCGAAATTTTGTGGCGCTTTTTCAGCTCCATCAAATCACCAATCGTTGCATCAGGCGCAATGGTGATCGGGTTCACCACCATGCCACTTTCAAAGCGCTTCACCTGCCGCACATGATCGGCTTGTTGCTCTGGATTCAGATTTTTGTGGATCACCCCAAGCCCGCCAGCTTGCGCCATAGCAATGGCCATCGGCGCTTCGGTCACAGTATCCATGGCCGCTGAAACAATCGGAATTGAGAGTGAAATTTCCTTCGTCAGTTTGGTTTGCGTTGAAACATCAACAGGCAAAACCGACGAAGCACCGGGCTTCATCAATACATCGTCGAAGGTCAAATATTCAGGAAATACGCGGGGCATGTGCCAACCTCATTATGAACAGCAGGATTCGACTGGTTGACGGGTGCCCTTAACACTCGAGTGACGGGGAATGCAAGTGCTGGAGCATTTTGATTTTAGACGGAACCAAACTCAACTCAATCCGTCATCCGCGGTACCCCAGCGCCAGTACAAACAGCTCGGCTGAATCATCTCTGCTCGCCATCGGCTTCACATGCTTCACTGATTCAAAATCTTTCTTCAACAATTTAAGAATTTCATTCTCGGTGCCACCGCGCAAAACCTTTGCCAGATACATGCCACCCGGCTTCAAGACTTCCTTGGCGAAGTAATATCCAGCCTCAGCCAAAGCGATGATATTGATCACATCAGTCTGTCGGTGCCCTGTGGCGTGTGCTGCCATGTCCGATAAAACGCAATCAGCCTTATCGCCACCTAACGCTTCAATCAAAAGCTTCGGCGCATCATCATCATAAAAATCTTTTTTGAAAATCGTAACGGCAGTGATGGGATCCATGGCGTGCATATCAATCGCCACCACTTTGCCCTTGCCCTCTTCAGCTTTAACCCGCTTGGCCGCAACTTGGCTCCACCCACCAGGTGCAGCGCCCAAATCAATAATACGCCCGCCTGACTTCAAGAATTTGAATTTATCATCAATTTCAATCAGCTTGAAAGCAGCACGAGAGCGATAGCCCAGCTTCTTGGCCTCATGCACGTAAGGATCATTGAGCTGCCGCTCGAGCCAGATTTTTTGCGAAGCTGTTTTGCCTTTGCCCGTTTTCACCCGAACTTTAAGACTTTTGCCCGCAGGCTTACTGCCCATGCCTGGCCTACTCATGAAACCATCCTCTGAAGTCGATCAGCCGCAATCATCTGCATTAAAATCCCTTCGCGTAAACCGCGGTCTGCCACACGAATGCGTGGTGCTGGAAATGCACAGCGAATTTCCTCTAAGATTGCACAGCCAGCCAAAACCAAATCTGCCCGTTCCCGCCCAATGCAGCCATTTCCCATGCGCTCGTCATAGGTCATCGCTAAAAGACGGGCAGTCACTAACCCCGCACCTTCACTGTCCAACCAACAACCATCCACCTTGGAACGGTCATAATGCCGAAGTCCCAGATGTACACCTGCAATTGTGGTGACTGTTCCCGACGTGCCCAATAAATGTGAAGGCACGGGCGCATGGCCAAAAAGCTCGGTTACTTTATCAACAAAAGGCGAGAGCAACTCTTTCACATGCGCGCGCATTTTAGCAAACGTTTCTGGTGAAACCTCTTTGCCCCCATCATGTTTTTCCGATAGTGTCACTACTCCAGCCGCCAGTGAAATCCAAGCTTTCAGTTCATACGTTTTACCTTCAAGCTGCATCCACATGACTTCGGTGGAGCCGCCGCCAATATCGAAAATGACAGCACTTTGGGCAGCTGCATCAATTAAAGGCTCAGCACCAGACGCAGCAAGGCGCGCTTCCGTTTCACGGTCTATAACTTCTAGCTTCAGCCCAGTTTCATCTTCAACACGTGCGATAAATTCCGCACCGTTAGCTGCCAACCGACACGCTTCAGTGGCGATCAACCGCCTTTGCCCCACATTGTGCCATTTCAATTTGTTGGAACAGACGCGCAAAGCATCGATGGTTCGAACCATGGCGGCATCAGATAATAAGCCAGACCGGCTCACCCCCTCGCCCAACCGCACAATGCGAGAAAAAGCGTCAACCACATGCAGACCGGAACCAGAAGATTTGGCAATCAGCAACCGGCAGTTATTTGTGCCTAGATCCAGAGCGCCATAAGGGGCAGGTTCATCAGGCGAAATACGCGCCCGTTGAGACTTTGATACACCCTTAACGGCGCGTTCATTGGGAGGTAATCTCCCATGAGTGGTCGCGTCCAAAATATAATCCCTCGAACAGAAAAGCTTCAACAGCCAAAACCGAAAGCCAGTCCATTCCTAAAATTTGCGTTGAGAGCACCATAACAGGTTCTAGGCTAGGGTAAAGGCGTTGTGGAGTTGGGGGGTGGGCGGGGTTTGAAGCTAAAAGCAACGCCATCGGCATCCACTTTGCCATGTCTAACTGTGTCCCAAGAGTAGAAGAGAGACATTCGAGCCATATTTACAGCGATTGGCCAATTTCAGACTCCAAATACATTCGGAACAAATCTTCAATTGTTCGTCACTTACTCTTGGTTTGGAGAGGTTGGATCAGTGCAAAAAATGGAAGAGTGAATGGTAGTCTTAGATGAGCCTCCCAATCTCAGAAATGAGTTTTAGAAAATCAGCAATGGTCTTGGCGTTCTCAATATAAATCAACACAGAGTCAAAGCTGTCCTTATGTTCCGCAACAAACTTGATAATCTCGGGCCCATATGTTCCTGCCACTGCAATTGCGGCTTGAACAATAATCTCTGGTGAAACTGAATCGATCGCAGTCACTATCGGTCGGCAAGCCAAAAGGATCGCCATGACAAGATTGCTCTCTTGTTCGGCAATTCGTTCCACCGCTTGGTCACCATGGATATTATGGCTTGCTTGTATAACTGTATTGTGGTCGCCTTGGACAACGCTGACAGTTGCTCCATCTGCAATGTAAAAAATATTGTTGATGATCGGCGTGGTCGCAGCGATCTGGGCCTCGTTACGTTGGCGAGCTTCTGGGCCGTGGCTCAATCTGTCAAGTTCGCGGCCCCTTTCATCATACGCAATTAAAACATTGAGCTGCTTTATGCAGGTTTCCAGTTTTTTAGCGGTTTCAGGTTCTAAGATTTGACTGATGTCACGATCATGTTGCGGCTGCGCTGCCTCTTGCGTATGTCGCACGAACAGATCCCTTAACCGGTTAGCCCTAAACCAAATTCTGTTAATAGAAGCATTGCTGTAAATCTCTGGCAAGTAGTCTTGAAGTGCCTTTGCCGTTTCGAGACAAAAAGCAAGTTTGTTTATGCCCAAGGCAAGCAATTCCGCCACGGCCAACCGAGCATCCTCATAAAGTTCTTGCATTTGTTCGTGCTGGCGACCTAGCGAAGGGCTCAGCGGGTCAGCTTCCAATACAATTTGGCCATTAGTTGCCTGTCGGAATCGCGATGCAGCCCGGAAGGGCGGTTGAAGTAATGACTCAGGTACAGCAGCAACCCGCGCCAATCGCTCCTGCCGCTCAATTTCGACGTGGATAGGAAACGATTGAGATGAAGTAGTAAAATTTCTGGCTTCACCGTTTGCCGAGACTCCACCACCCGAAGTAACAGTGCTGAATACTCCGCTCGCGGATGGCCGATCCAATTCTCCAATTTTCTGCACTGGACTGTCAAAATAAAGAAGAGTGGATTGCTCCCGAGCCTCCCCCACCCATCCTCCAATTTCCGCATTTATTACGCTAGGTTCGCGCTTCCAGAAGTCAGCGCGGCCATCGCTTAGTCCGATGCGCTGTTCTATCTTACGTGCGAGGACAGCTGGAAGATAAAAAGCTTCGCTGCCAGCCGAAACCGGACTATACCAATGATCCCAAACAGCCCAATGATCATTCCTCATGCTGTGAGAGGCAAATAATGCAAGCATGGCCGTAAACTCATTCTGCCACCATTTGGGTGCGACATTCCATAGTGGTTCACGAAACATTTTTTCAATATTTTCATCAGATTCAAGCAACAATGCATCAGCCGACACTGAAGACCAAATTGAGTCAGACGAATCTGGCGAAATCGTTGCATTAAGTACAAGTGTTTGAACCGCACCAACAGTTGCACTCAACATTGAAAGCGCATTATCTGATCCAACCGCCGAGGTGGCCACCCTAAGCACAGAATTCATGCACTCCAGTATTGAATAGCCATAAGTTGTTGTATGGATAGCAGAGATAAGAGTTACATTGCTCAAATTCTCCTTTCGCAACTGCTGGGCAGCTATTGGTGAACCTGAGATTCTTGTCAAAGTAATCCGTGCTTCAATACCAAGCCGGAAGGCAGTCAAAAAAAGTTCAGCCCGTTCGTTACCCACTATCAGTTGCTGTGAATGTAAAAGTGGCACAGCCCTCAACGTACAACGATGAACTAAAATCAAAGCATCTATCGGTCTCACCAATTCTGGACGTGATAGAAGCCACGCTTCAAAACTTGACCTATCCTTTATATCAACTGCCCTGACTTCAGACATGCCATTTCTCCTCGTCAAAAATGCAACATAGAAAGGTGATTGGGTATAGCAATTCTGTTTGGAACTGAAATTCAATCTATTGTCTGGCCCAATTTATAAGTTGGGGCAGCTACACTTTGCCACCTGATTCGGTATTTTGAATCCGTGCGGCAGTCGTCACTCGCATCAAGTTGACCAACGTCAGTCTAGTCATCCCAAGATCGCCTGTCATGTCCGGTTCGGATCAAACACTGCCTTCGCCATCAAATATACTCAGTTCTTCATTCACGCGATGAGCGGAAATGCAAACCAATGCAGAGCGTTCGTATGGCATTACAGCGTTTCTACAACAATGGCCGCTTTGCCCTTGGCGCGTGTTGCGAGCTTTTTGTCAAAGGTCAGAAAGGCATTGCAATGGTTTGATCGCGTAAGATGAAGGGCGTCGGCAAAATCCACTCCCTCAACCATCCAATCAAGCGCCTGAGAGACCTCTGCTGGTTCTTCAATCATAATTCCTGGCAAGCCGCCAATGCCGCGCAAACCTGTAGCGATCACATTTGGCGTAAACCCATAACCTGCCCGCAAGACCCATTCTGTTTCAAGAATGACGGTAACTCCAATGAAGACGTCACCAGCTTCCATGACCCGTCTCGCCGTCCTCGCTTGCTTTGGATCGTCAGCAGTCAAGAAGCGGACGAGAATATTGGTATCAACGGCGCGCACGACGCGCGGCCTCTTGGGTGACAGCTTTATCCATGTCTTCGAGTGACAGTGCTGGTCCACCATGTTTTAGCAATCCGTAGACGGCATCAACCGCAGTTTCTGCAAATAGTGGTGTGGCCGTCAGGAGAACACCTTCGGGCGTATCTTCAACGGTCAGCCGAGTTCCAGCACCCCAATGGCGTTGATCACGGATCGTCTTCGGCAAAATAACCTGCCCTTTAGTTGATATGATAGTGGTGATGCGTTCCTGCATAGTTTAGGCCCTTATAGTAAGATCGAAGTAAGATACTCTAAATTGGATTGCAGAGCAATTTGTAAATGCAAAAAACACGGCCGAGGCGGCAGCACCGGGGCACGAGTGTAAGTTTAGTCCCGTGACGCTGATCTATAGTATCGGATCCCTCTCCCCTGAACCCTCAAATTTCTATTGAAAATTAACCAAGAATTGAGAACCCCGCCCTAATCTTCCCATTCGGGGCGGGGTTAACATGCGTACGTTTGGTAGAACATGGTTCAAGCAGGGCGCACTGATCGCCGATTACGGCGAGCATTTCGGCCAAGGTGTGCGTGCCCATAAAAGTGCCGTGGCACTTGAGGCTTCCAAAGTTGAAGCCGAGCTTGCATCAAAAGCCAAGTCTGAATTTATCGCGAACATGAGCCATGAACTGCGTACGCCGCTCAATGCTATTATTGGTTTTTCCGATATGTTGGCCACAAAGACCGTGACAAACCCTGATAAAGTCACACAATACGCATCCTACATCCAGCAAGCTGCAGAACATCTCTTGGCGCTTATTAACGGCATTCTGGATGTTTCCAAAATCCAAGCAGGAAAACTGAGCGTTGATCTTGAGCCTGTAGATTTGCAACTTGTTCTTGAACCTTGCCTCTTGATCACCGAGGCTAAGGCTAAAGAAAAAAACATCGTGATAGAAACCAATATAACTGATCGTCTGCCATTGCTCTTGGCAGATCCGTTGCGCTTGAAGCAAATTTTGATCAATCTGCTCAGCAACGCCGTGAAATTTACACCAGAATGGGGTCGTGTCCGCGTTGATGCTGTTGTGAAATCAGATGAATTCATCACCATCAGCATAACCGACACGGGCCAGGGCATGACGCCATCAGAAGTCGACACCGCCATGCGCCCATTTGGCCAAGTCGAATCCGGTTTCAATAAGCGCCATGAGGGCACAGGCCTTGGCCTTCCAATCGCTTACGCTTTGGCAAAACTCCATGACGGAGATTTGCAAATCCATTCGACCAAAGGAACCGGCACGCGTGTCACAGTGCTCATTCCGTTGGCAGCTAACGAACATCACATTCCTAGTTCCACCCAACTGAAACATTGAAGAGCCAAACACAATCATGAGCGCAGCAACAGCAGTTTCAATAGATCAAAGGCCCGTGCAAAATCATTTGCGAACTGAAGAGCGCATGGGCCGCATCGTTGCTGTTACAGGTGCGCATGCAATCATTTTGCTCGATGTGCCAGACAATGTTTTTGATGAAAATAGAAAAGGTGCAGAAATTGGATCTCTGATGAAGGTGGAAACACCAACATCCATCACCCTTGCACTGATTTCTGCTTTGAGTTCGCCGACCCCCACACACAGCTCGCACGAGCATGAACTGCGTATTGTGGAAGTTGAGTTCATTGGCGAATTGCCAAAAGATGATCACGGCAATCCAAAAGCTTTCCGCCGCGGTGTTTCAAACTACCCTGCACTGGGCGATCTGGTTTACCGCGCCAACCGCAATGAACTTGCTATGGCTTATGCATGTGATGTTGAAACCGCAGTGCGTGTGGGTTACATTCAACAGGATCCAACAATTCCGGCCATGGTCAAAGTCGATGAAATGCTGGGCAAGCATTTTGCTATTTTGGGCACAACGGGAACCGGCAAATCTTGCACCGTTGCTCTTATACTTCGGCGTATTCTTGAAAAAAATCCGCAAGCCCACATTTTACTTTTGGACGTACACCGCGAATATGTACAGTCATTCAAAGGCCTTGCAGAAGTTATCACGCCCGACAACATGGCGCTTCCATTCTGGTTGCTCAACTTTGATGAAGCAGTCGAAATTCTAGTTGGCCAACAATCCAATCGCGAAACAGACGTAGAAGTGTTGCGCGAAATTATCCCGATTGCCAAAGCCCGCTATATGAGCAATCAGCGCCGCGATAAAACACGACCGCGTGATGCTTTGGTTGAAAACAATATTGGTGTCGATACGCCAATCCCATACCGCACCTCTGATCTGACGGGCGTATTGGAAGAATATATCGGCAAGCTTGAACTGCGCGGCGAATTAGCGCCTTACAAGCGCATCAAAGCTCGCATCGAAGCGATTTCGCGCGATCCACGTTACGCGTTCATGTTTGGCAGCCTTACCGTGCAAGATAACATGGCGGCCGTTCTTGCCCGCTTGTTCCGCATTCCTGTGAACGGCAAACCAATTGCCATTCTTGAACTGGGCGGTCTGCCATCAGAAATTATAAATGTTGTTGTCTCTGTTCTCGCCCGCCTTGCATTTGATTTTGGTGTGTGGAGCGCTGGCAAAGTTCCCATCACATTCGTGTGCGAAGAAGCACATCGTTATGTGCCAAACGATAAAACCTCAGGGTTCGAGCCCACCAAACGCGCGATTTCACGCATTGCCAAAGAGGGCCGTAAATATGGCGTATCGCTTTGCATCGTCAGCCAGCGTCCAGCCGAACTCGATCCAACAATTCTGTCGCAATGTAACACAATCTTCGCGATGCGCCTCACCAACGAGCGCGACCAGGACATCCTGCGCGCTGGCATTTCCGATGCCGCAGCCAGCCTTTTAGAGTTTATGTCCACCATGGGTGCCGGCGAAGCCATCACCTTTGGCGAAGGTGTGGCCCTTCCCACCCGGATTAAATTTGATCTTTTGCCAGCTGACGAACTGCCGCGCAGCAACACGGCTTCATTCACCAAGAATTGGGCGAAAGATTTGCCCGATGATAAGTTCATGCAAGAAGTTGTTAGCCGTTGGCGCGCCCAAACTTATAATCCAGATAGCGCGGGCTATTCCATTGATGAAACCGCATCGGCCCAACCTGCTGATGCTGAAACAGCCTCGGCACCGCCGCAAGCTCCACCGGTACGCACCCCTCTGCGCCGCGAAGGCTACATGGCCCCGCAAATCACCGCGCCACCAATCCAACCTGCACCACAAAACCCAGGCTTTGGAAAAATGGCTCCGGCAACGGCGGCACCCTTAGCTGGCCAATCGGACCAACAACAAAGCCTGGCCAATTTGATCAAACAGTTCCGCACGTGAAGCCTTGCGCGGCAACCCTGCTAGGGCTATCACCAAGATGCCCACGCAAAAGCTTGGGGGATCGGCTAACGGTAGGCCCTCAGACTCTGACTCTGATTGTCTAGGTTCGAATCCTAGTCCCCCAGCCAATATTTCAATGACTTAGATGAAATGAAATACTCTTAGGCGCTTTTTAGGCTCAGCTTTTGGGAACAAATCGGGGGAATGCGCGGATTTTTTGTCCTGATTGCATCATCTGTGTTGCTACGAGGTCGCGGACACTTTTACAGGTGCGCTCAAGCCCCTCAATCGAAGGGCAGGAGTAGAAACCGACTTTGAGGTAACGAGCTGTCATAACCACTTCTGAACTGTCAAGAAGTCCGAAGATGACCAAGTCCTCATCACCAAACGAAAGACCAAATTTTTGAGTCTTGCGAGACAGCGGGATTATTTTGTGCCCCTTGATGTCTAAGACTTTTTGGCCATGTAATCTAAGGCAAGCTTTTAGATAAAGTTCTACGGCTTGGTGGTATAGAAAATAGACTGGTGCAGTTGCGTGTGGTGTCCGCAAATTGAGGTTGCTAAGGCTTCGAGCAGAAAGCCAATAAGAGTCAGCGTACAGAAAAAATCCGATTGGTGGTGCAAGTTCTTCTTCAGTGGGTGGTGTCAACTAGTCCTCCTGAAATCAATTCTGGGTTCTCGTAGATGTTGCCAACACGAACAACACTAAGTTCTGTTTCTAAAAAATACGGCAAGTTGCGATATTCCCTTCCTCCTTTTATCTTGACTGCATATTCACCACCGATAGCAACCACCACCCATTTTGATGCTAAAAACTTGCGAAAAATAAAAGATGTTTCTAAAATATCTCCCTCGTAAATCTCCTTGCCGTTTTTATCTTTCAAGCCTGTGTATTGCATGAGGACATCATTATCTTCTTCCCTCAAACTGTTGAGAGTGGCACCACCCAAAATAACATCGTCTACTATCGCCATACTACCGTCTGTATGTTTTGCCCATTTTCTAAACTTAATTTTTCTATTCATATAACTCGATTGTTACACACCCACAAAATCCCGCAACCATCTCATGTGAATAACTTCACATTCCTAAGCAGAGATTCGCAGATTGGCCAACGGATGGTTTTTGCGGTTTGCATTCATGTCTGTGATTTCGGTGTTGATGGTTTCTTCGAGATGGTCC
>JAYTSN010000080.1:0-2037 GCA_043745625.1 Aestuariivirga sp.
CTGGACCCCTGCCTTCGCAGGGGTGACGGTTTATATGGAGAAAATAGAGCTTTTATTGATTTTCAGATTTCGCTGAAAAAGATGTGTGAATATGATAGCGGCGAAGGCCGGGGCTGGGCTTATCACCTGAATCATAGCCCAATCCTGGCCTTCGCCGGGATGACGATTGGGGTGGTTGATGAATCCTGATGACTGCCCGATGCTTTAGACCTTTTCCACACGCGTGAGAAATGAATTTCCGAATTCGGCAACGGCCACACCCGCTAAAATTAAAAACCCGGCGATTAACGTGGTCGACGTGATTTTTTCGTCCAACACCAACCAGCCGGCCGCAACTGCCAACACGGGAACGATATAGAGCGATGCGCCCATGGTGGTTGAGCGCAAATGACCAGACGCAAAATTCCACGCTACGAGAGCAATAAAAGTAGCGATGACCGACAGGAAGAATAATGCCTGCCAATCAGCTGGCCGCATGTTGACTACGGCGCTCCACGTTGAAGCGGAAGCGAAAACCAAAGCCGGTGGGGCGCAAAGGATCAATGACCAGGCGGTAATTTTAAGCGCTCCATATTTTTCGACGAGTGGTCTACTGAAAATCACATAAATGGCCCAGGCAATTCCGCATGTGAAAATCATCAAGCCGCCGATGATTAGATCTGATGTGCTTTGCGCAGCACCAGCATCGCCGCCGAATAGAAACAACGACCCCGCAAATGAAATTGCCATGCCCAGCAAGACCGATGCCGAAAGTTTTTCGGTTCCAAGTGCTGCCGCCATCAATGCTATCACCATTGGCTGAGTTGAAATGATGATGCCGCCAATGCCTGCGCTCACGCGAGCAAAACCAAATATAGTTCCAAGAAAATAACCAAACATGCCGACTGATCCTGTGAGAATCAGTTTGGGAATATCGGCGCGGTCAATGCGCCACCCAGCAAATGCCAGCAGCGGTAAGCAGATGATTGCCACGCTGCACATTCGAATTACGATTGAATCAGAGGGGCCAGACGCAAGAGCCAGTGAGCGCACAAACACGGGCGATAATCCCCATGTCAGAATGGCGAAGGTAAGAGCGAGGATGGCAGTGGTTTTGGAGGTCATTGCGCCAATAGAAGCGATGTCGCTGATTTGGTCAATGGTGGTTGGAGCAAGGTAGATAAGAATTATCCCCCATGCTTTTCCATCGCAGCTTGCACAGCGGGACGTTCTAACATCGCGGCACGGTGCGCCAGAATTTTTGGGAACTTTGAAGTGTCTACCCCATCGCCCTCAAGCCAGTTGGCAATTGTGAACAGATAAGCATCAGCCACTGTATATTGCTCGCCCATCACCCATGGGCCTTTGAGATATTCCTTCTCAATGATCACACAGCAATCGGTCATGTTCTGGGGAACTTTAATTTTCATCGCTTCAACCACAGCGGCATCATCCGACCACCGGCTGCCACGGCGACTGTGCGCGTGGTTTGAATGCATGGTGGACGAGAGATATGAGTTGAACGCCTGCATCTGCGCAAACGCAAATGGATCAGACCGCGAGAGGCGCATCTTGGGATAAACATCCGCAATAAAAGCGAGGATAGCCACATTCTCAGTTAGCACGCCCTTATCGGTGGCCAGCGCAGGCACGCGGCCCTTGGGGTTCACATATTTGTAAGGAGCGGTGTTTTGCTCATTATCAGCAAAATTAACTTTGTGAGCGGTGTATTCAGCACCCGCTTCTTCAAGTGCGATCATCGGTGCCAGCGAGCACGTTTTAGGCGCATAATAAAGCGTGAGCATTAAACGCCCACGCCCTTGTCGGCCATCAATTGCTTCAACTCACCAGACTGAAACATTTCCATCATGATATCCGCGCCGCCCACAAATTCGCCCTTTACATAAAGCTGCGGAACGGTTGGCCAATTTGTATAGTCCTTGATGCCTTGGCGAATTTCATCATTAGCCAACACGTTCACATCTTTGAACGTCACGCCAAGCTGCGTGAGGATTTGCACCGAACGCCCCGAAAAGCCACATTGCGGCATATCGGCAT
>JAYTSN010000081.1:0-16304 GCA_043745625.1 Aestuariivirga sp.
TGGTCTTGTTCCATGCAGTGTTGCCTTGGTGGATAATTTTGCCAGTCGGAGCATATGCCGCCTGTCTTCATTCATCGTTACAGCATGAGATTTTACATGGGCACCCCACCCGAAACAGAACCGTTAATGAGCTTCTGGTTTTCATAACCCCGCATCTTTGGTTGCCGTTTGGTCGTTACCGAGATTTGCATCTGAAACATCACAATGACGCAAACTTGACTTGCCCGTTGCTGGATCCTGAATCATATTATTTGTTATCGGAAAACTGGAATTCAATGGCAGGGTTAAAACGCGCACTCTATAATTTCAATAACACTTTGGCAGGACGCATGTTGATTGGCCCAGCCGTCGGCATAATTCGCTTCTGGTCGGACGAAATCAAGCAGATGCTAAAAGGTCGACGGGATATTGTTAAGAGCTGGGGTGGGTTTGTTGTTTCGGGCAGCTTGGTCATTGCATTCGTGACTTGGGCGGGGATGCCTTTGTGGCAATATTTTTTACTTATTGCTTACCCCGGAATTTCATTGGCACTCGTCAGATCTTTTTGTGAGCATCAAGCTGCCGAAGCAGTCGGAGAGCGCACAATTATTGTAGAGGCATCTCTCTTCTGGTCTCTACTGTTCTTAAATAATAACCTTCACATTGCGCACCATGAAAAACCGCGGATCGCATGGTATAATTTGCCTTCATATTATCAACAAGAACGCGAGAAATTTCTTGCTATGAACAATTATTACCTGATGCGCGGTTATAAACAGATTTTCTTTCAATATTTTTTGAAAAGAAAACAAAGTGTTCAACATCCTAATGTTTCATGGTTGACTTCGATTAAATGAACCGAAAGGCCTGGGGGGCGTTTAAAGCTTGTGACAAAGTTTACCGTGATCATACCTACCCGAAATCGCATTGATTTTCTCAAAGAAGCAGTCGCAAGTGTTATAGCTCAAAACTACGTACGTTTCGAAGTTTTGATCGTTAATGATGGTTCCCAGCCAATTGAAGAGTTTGCGGACAAGCGAGTTCGCATCATTGATAATAATCAGAATGGTGCGGTAGCCGCACGAAATTTGGGTGTTGCCCAATCGAATGGCGGCTACATCTCATTTTTGGATGATGATGATTATTGGGTAGACCACACTCATCTGGCACAAGCCAATGCCGCGCTTACTGATTTGGCAGAGTTCTACTTTGCTAATGGAACAATGGTTTTTTCAAACGGCAGCAAAAGACTGTTCTCACGCAAAGCGGATAGGAATACTCTAACTAAAGATAACACCGTGCTTATATCGACAGTTTGTTACCGCAAAGAACTGCACAAACAGCTTGGTATTTTTGATGAGGAGTTGCCTTATTATTGGGATTGGGATTGGTATTTGCGCGTTGCCAAAGCCGGCTTCAGGTTATCGCGCTCCAATCGTGTTGCAGCGGCAATTCGCGTTCACCCACAAAACATGTCGGGAGATGATAACAAAATTGCGCGGCAAGATAATTTAAATCGACTAACGGCCAAGCACGGATTGGTGGATGTTGTGCTAAAAAACCATCTTGATTTCGTTTTAAATCCACTAACTAATTGAATTTGTTCATATTAAATAGGTAACAATTTCTTAACACTAATTGAGCCTTTATTTTCGCTATTGCTTTGATTCTGACTTTAAAAGAGGCGCTGAAAATAAGGGTATTCTTGCTTCTCTCAGTCCTGTAACTTTTGTTATAGTTTGATTCGCCACCATAAGGAGAGAGCCATGGCTGATGAAAAGGTACTGACTGTTGCGTTGACAAAAATTGCGGCTGAGTTAGCTGAAGCACACGAAATGTCAAAGAAGGCAACTGCTGCCCTCCTGAACGATTTTGTTGATCTTACAGTTAAAAATTTAAAGAAGGGCCACAAGGTTCGTATTACTGGTTTGGGCATTTTCCAAGTTAAGAAGCGCCCTGCTCGTCTTGGACGCAATCCAATGACTGGCGAACAAATCAAGATTAAAGCTTCGAAGAAGTTGGCGTTTCGCGCAGCAAAAGAAGTTAAAGAATCAATCTAAGAATTTTACATTTCTATTTTTCGGCCCGGCAGAAATGTCGGGCCGTTTTATTTTAGGGGTTCTGTAACGTGTATATATCCAGCCCGCTTACATTTTCGCGATATTTATAATTGTTCCAAACTGCTGAAAACCTCTTGTCGTTCTGCCAAAACTTTAAATACTCAAATTTGCCACTATCGACGTAGATTTGATCGGTGCTGACATCAATCATTACGATATCTGGCTTGAAGCCGATTAGATCAGTCACTGTCCAGTTTAACGCATTTTGGACGATTGCATCCTGTGGGACAGAACCGGCTTTCCATTTCGAACCTACATAAGGTGTGAGCCATTGTGTTGGTAATCTTGAGGCCCATACGAGGTTACGTTGTTGCACGTAAGGGAAACCGTCTCCAAGCCGTGTGGAGGCAATGAACAGCGATTTGGCATTTGGCGCGTTGCGAACCACTATGCTGTCGAGTGTTTTGAAGTGATTCAAATAGGTTTGCGGAGTTCCCCACAATAACAGGACTGGAATGCAAATTGCGCCTAGAATGTGGATGGTGATTTTTCTTTCCAGCTGCCACAACATCACTGCGGCAAAAGCGCTTGCAATGCTGGCTAGAATGTCAGCTGGCACAATCTGATAGCCAAACCCCTTCATTTGTACAAAATAGGAAATCGTAAAACCAAGTGCAGCAGCCAATAGGCCATCGACGAACTGTGTATCAGCTTTAAGGAAAGCAAGGCGACTGCGAATTACAAATGCCACCATCAGTGCCGGTATGGTCCAGCGTGCATAAAACACTATGACATAAAAAGGATAACCAAAAAAAGGCACGTATGCTTTTGAACCTAGCACTAGCATTTCTGTCAAAAATTTTGGGGTAAACAGCAATATGGACAGCCCGTAAAGGAAGGCAAACAGTCCAGCACCCAAATTCTCAATAGCTACAAACGAGCGCCAATCTCGACTACGCATAAAGAGTATGAATTCGACTAGTAACGGCGCGAAAACGCTTTGGGGCTTTATGCAAATTGCAGCGCCCGCCAAAAGCCCAATGAAGAGGCGCTCCACGAAACTTGTCTGGGCAGAAGCGTTGGGGACTATTCTTAAAAACAGCCAAGGCAAGAACAGCAGCACCATAAAGTGTTCACGCTCAGCAAAATATATTGCTGGAAAAAATAGAATGATAAAGGCCAGAATTGCCGTAATGAGCCACTGGGCGTGAGTGGATATGCCGTCATAATAACGCAAAATACGGTGACAAAACCAAAGTGCAGCACCGCTCATCGCAAGCAAAGTTGCGTCAACCGCAATCACCGCATCCACATGAAATTTATCCGCAATCCAAACGATCGGAACAACCAACCACATGCCCAAGGGTGGGTTTACTTCAATAATATCTACATAGAGCGTTTTGCCATGCAAAAGCTGGTTTGCAACATAGATGAACCAAGCAACATCTTGAATAATATCAGATTGAAAACGCAAATAGGTCTGAACTGCGAACAACGCAGCGATTACGGTAATAAACAGATTGCGTTGCAAAATGTGCCCCTATTGCAAATTATGGAGTTGGAAGAACAAACACCTTCGTTTTACTGACCCAAAAACTAAATGCTGGAATCACAGCTACGACAGGCATCATTGCAACCCATAGAGGTAATTGCATCACAGACGTTACGATATAAACAATTGATTGGTTGACAACAAAACAAACGAGACTGAGAAAAATGAACCTGGTTAGTGTGCTTGCAACCGCTCCGGTTCTGGCGAAGGTCCAAAAGTAGTTGCCACAATACGTAAATGCCGAAGCAACAAGAAACGCCAAGAAGTTTGATTGCAGAGCTGAAAACTTCGCAAAGCTGTTAAACAACAAGGCCGAGGCTACATGTATGACTGTAGCCCCCACGCCGATTGTTGCAAATTTTGCGATTTGTTTAAACAGGCCGTCCATTAGGCACGCTGAGCAACCGCCAACAGCGAAACGCCCACTGGTACCGAAACTTTACCAACCCAATTGCTTTCAAATCCGAATATGGATTTCAAAACACCATTCACTGCGGCAGATGGCATTGCATCGTCAGCGGTTTCAGTAATTCCAAAAACTTTACGCACCAAACGCAAGCCAGCAATCATTGGGAATAACAGCGTATTAAAGTAGCTGATGCGCAAGGGCTTTAAACCTGCTTTCAACAGCGCTTCATTTAAGCTGGCGCTGGTGTAACGGCGATAGTGGTGATGCGTTTCGTCGTGCTTGCTCCACAACCAAGGCATGGCTGGGACTGTCATTACCAATCTTCCGCCTGGTGCTAACTGCTGGCCAAGTTTCGCTAAGCTTTCCACATCTTTTTCGACGTGCTCGATCACGTCAAAAGCAACCACGACATCGAAGCTGCCATCCTGGTAGGGCACTTGATCCGGCAACATTCCACTCTTGATATCCATCGGCAGTTTGCTTTTGGCAATATCGCGCGCTTCATCGTCAAGCTCAAATGCTTCCAGCTTGCCGAAACTCGACAGCATTTGAAGATTTCCGCCCGTACCGCAACCAGCCTCCATCAATCGAAGATCCGACTTCTTTGGAGCAAACTGACTGATGACGTTTTTTAAGATCTTGCGGCGCGCTGCAAACCACCAATGCTGACCTTCGAGTTGATCGAGGCGGTTGAAGACTGTTCTTTCCATTTTTCATTATCCCCTTGAAATTCAATCCCACGTGCTTCACGCACCAAATAGAGCGGACGATTGCGCACTTCCGAATAGATGCGACCCACATATTCGCCCAAAATTCCTGTCGCCATGATGTTGAGCGATCCTAAAAACAAAACCGCACTCATCATCGATGCATAACCTGGCACATCGACGCCCCAAATTATGGTGCGGGCGACCAGCCACGTCGCATAGAAGCATGCGAACAGGCCCATAGCGCCGCCAAAATATGTCCAGATGCGCAACGGTACTGTTGAAGATCCCGTGATGCCATCAATGGCGAAGTTCCAAAGTTTCCAATAGCGCCACTTGGTTGTGCCGGCTGCGCGTGCCTCGCGGCGATATTCAATGCCAACCTGTTTAAAACCAACCCAAGCGAACATGCCTTTCATAAAGCGTGTCTTTTCCGGCATGTGTTTGACAGCCTCAACAACACGGCGATCCATTAAGCGGAAGTCGCCCGTGTTATCTGGAATGCGCACTTCGGCGATGCAATTATACATGCGGTAGAACATACCGGCAGTTAATCGCTTTGTTGCATCATCGGTGTCGCGGAAGCCACGGCGGGCATAAACCACGTCATAGCCTTCGCGCCACTTCTCGACCATGCTGCCGATCAATTCCGGCGGATCTTGCAAATCTGCATCGATCGGTATCACGGCTTGGCCACGGCAATAGTCTAAACCAGCAGAAAGTGCTGTATCCTTGCCAAAATTACGCGAAAGGCTGAGGACTTTAATGCGCGGATCACGAGCGTGATGCTGCATCAGACTGATCATTGTACGATCAGAACTGCCATCATCTACGCAAACGATTTCATAATCATCGGTGATTTGTTCGAGAACCGGGGTCAAACGGTTGAAAAATAGGTCTGTCCCCTCTTCCTCATTATACATCGGCACAACAATTGACAATAATGGCGCTTGCTGATCGCTGGCACGACGGCTGGGCAATGTCATTGTTGAACTCCGCTTTTCACAAACCTGTTGAACTCGGATTTAGGGTGCGCCAGTTAAGATTTGGTGCAACCTGTCACTAAAGACCCATGTAGTTTGGTTAATAGATATTTATGATTTGGGCGCGGTTGAATTAAACTCACCGCGTTTGACATTGCGGTGCAGACCCATTGCAGTTAAGTTTTTAATTAACAATTAGGAACGGTAGTAAAAATGAAGACAAGTGCACGGGTAGTGGTGATTGGCGGCGGTGTTGTGGGCTGCTCGGTGCTCTACCATCTGACCAAGGCGGGCTGGAAAGATGTTGTTCTGGTTGAACGTGACATTCTGACGTCGGGCTCCACGTGGCATGCCGCCGGTGGCTTTCATACACTTAATGGCGATCCGAATGTGGCTAAGCTGCAAGGCTATACAATTGCGCTTTATGATGAGCTTGAAAAAATCTCTGGCCAATCATGCGGATTGCATCGTTCCGGTGGTTTATTTCTGGCCGACACCAAAGAGCGAATGGAATGGTTGAAAATGGCACATGCGCGGGCCCGTTATCTCAATCTCGAAACCGAGCTATTGTCACTCAGCGATGCCAAGAAACTTAATCCGCTTTTTGATGAAAAGCAGTTTTATGGCGCGATGCTGGATGCCGCAGATGGCAATCTTGATCCTGAAGGCACCACGCATGCTTATGCAAAGTCAGCGCGCATTGGTGGTGCTGAAATTTATCAAGGCACGCGCGTGCAAGAGCTCAATCATCGCAGCGACGGTTCGTGGGATGTGATCACTGACAAAGGCAATATTCACGCTGAGCATGTGGTTAATTGCGGTGGCCTTTGGGCGCGCGAAGTGGGCCGCATGGTGGGGATTGAGCTTCCAATTCTGGCCATGGAACATATGTATCTGGTGACTGATGAAGTGCCAGAAGTGGTTGCCTTTAACAAGGAATACGGCAAAGAAGTTTCCCACATCATTGATTTCAAATCTGAGATCTACATGCGCCAAGAACGCAGCGGCTTGGTTCTGGGCACTTACGAACAAGATTGCAGACCATGGCAACCAAAACAAACGCCCTGGGAATTTGGGCGAGAGTTGTTACAGCCGGATCTGGACCGGATCGCGCCAAATTTGGAAATGGGTTACAAGCATTTCCCAGCTTTGGCGCGTGCTGGCATTAAAAAAGTGATCAACGGCCCGTTCACATTTACGCCTGATGGCAACCCATTGGTGGGGCCCGTGCAGGGTGTTAAAAATTTCTGGTGTGCATGTGGTGTTATGGCAGGCTTTAGCCAAGGTGGTGGTGTGGGCCTCGCCCTTTCACAATGGATGGTCAACAACGATCCAGGTTTTGATGTGTGGGCTATGGATGTTTCGCGCTTTGGCGAGTGGGCCACGCGCAGTTATACCAACGCAAAAGTGCGTGAGAACTATTCCAAGCGCTTTTCCATTCGCTTCCCGAATGAAGAATTGCCTGCCGCTCGGCCTCAACAAACAACAGCGCTTTATGATGTGTTGATCGCACAAGGTGCTGTGATGGGTGATAGCTGGGGCATGGAAACCCCGCTTTGGTTTGCACCAAAAGGCGTGGAGCCCAAAGACATCGTATCGTTCCATCGCTCCAATGATTTTGCACATATAAAGGCCGAAGTTTTAGGCACACGTAACGGTGTGGGTGTTACCGAAATTGCAAATTTTGCAAAGTATAAATTCAGTGGTGTTGGTGCCGAGGCGTTCCTTTCTCACATTTTGACCAACAAGATGCCCAAGACAGGTCGCATGATTTTGTCGCCCATGCTGAACCCTTCTGGCAAGTTGATTGGTGATTTCACACTGGCGAAGGCCAAAGATGATGTGTTCTATATGTGGGGATCATCACAAGCTCAGAAATATCACATGCGCTGGTTTGAACAGCATGTGCCAGTTGATGGCAGCGTGGCGATTGACCGTTTGGATATGAATTTGGTTGGGCTTTCCATCGCTGGGCCGAGATCTCGCGCTGTATTGCAGTCGCTTACCGATGAAGATGTTTCAAATGCTGGTTTCAAATTTATGGATCACCGGCAGATGGATATTGCCAATGTTTTGGCCTTGGTAAACCGTGTCACCTATACTGGCGATCTTGGTTATGAAATCTGGGTTCGGCCTGAATATCAGCGCAGGCTCTATGATGGCATTATGAAAGCAGGCAAAGCGCACGGCATTGTGCACTTTGGTATGCGCGCTTTGCTTTCGATGCGATTGGAAAAGAATTTCCCCACTTGGTACCGCGAGCTGCGCCCCATCTATGGCGGTTTTGAAGCCGATATGGCCAGGTTCATTGACCTGACGAAGAACGATTTTATTGGCCGTGATGCAGCTGCTGAAGAAAAGAAAACAGGCGGAAAATTGCGCCGTGTTTCCTTTGTGGTTGAAGCAGGCGATGCCGATGTACTGGGCGACGAACCGATTTGGCATAAGGGCAACGTTGTTGGCTGGGTAACATCTGGCGGCTTTGCGCATTACCTCGATAAATCTATGGCACAAGGCTATGTGCCCAAAGAGTTGATGAACGAAACTGATTTTGAAATTGAGATCATCGGCGAAATGCGCAAGGCGTCAATTGTTCATGAACCATTGTTTGATCCAATGGGCGCGCGGATGCGAGGTTAAATGATATGGTGAGGGGATGACGACACCTCCTCACCGATTCGTAGTACTTGATAGCTTGCGCGGCATATGCGCATTGATGGTGACGCTAGTTCATCTCAACGCATATAGCGTTGTCAAACAACTGCCGTTCTTCATCAATGCATATTTGTTTGTAGATTTCTTTTTTGTTCTTTCTGGTTTTGTGATTGCGACAAATTATCAAGCTCGGCTGGCTTCTGGTTTTGGCATTCAGAAATTTATGCTGCTCCGATTTGGGCGGCTTTATCCACTTTATCTCGCAGTTCTCGTTTGTTTTTTTATAGCTGAAACATCGTTTGGCGTCCCTACAACTTTTGCATCTCCGCAAAAATCTGTTGCCACAGTTTTAGCAAATATATTTCTGCTGCAGAGCTTCGGTTTTTTTCCTTTTGATACTTGGAACTGGCCGGGTTGGAGCATCGCGACAGAATTTTGGACGTGCGTGCTGTTTGCTGTGATTGGAACTCTATGGCCGCAGCGACTCATTGCAATCCTAGTATGGCTTTCAATTATTTCGCTTTATTTAATCGCTACCCAAACTACGACCGGCATCAATGTAACGTATAATTTTGGAATGCTCCGTTCAATCCTCGGGTTTTCGACCGGAGTTGTCGTTTTTGCAATTTGGGAAAAAACCAACAGTTATCAACTGGACGAGCGCCTCGCATTCGTGATCGAAATGCTTTGCGTGATATTTGTTTTCTTATTCGTCAGCGGTGTTGCTCAGAGCAGTTACAGCTTGTTTGCACCCTTGGTGTTTGCATTAGTCGTTTTGGTCTTCGCTCAAGAGCTCGGGCCGATATCTAGTTTTCTGAGGCACCAAATATTTGTTGTGCTGGGTCTGTTGTCATACTCGATTTATCTCGTGCATCTATTCATTGAAAGAATGTTGGTTCGTGCAGCAATCAGCATTGAATCCATGTCTGGCCACCAGCTAATCATGAAGGTTCCCCATGAAGGCGAAATTATCGATGTCCTCGGGCTTGATCTGACTCAAGGAAACTTGTGGGCTTGCGTCTATCTCATCTTGGTAGTGGGTGTGGCCGCCATGACCTATCGCTATGTGGAAGTGCCATCACGGCTTTGGTTTCGCAAACGAGCTCAAGTCGAGCGGCCATAAAAACCAGTCTGATCTTCTTTTGAAAACACCACGCCGGGGCGATCAAAATATGAAAACACCGCTATAATCCGTTCATTCTGGCCTCGAATTGTTGAGACTTTGTGGGCTGTGTTTTTGCCGCGAAAGACATTCAGCGTGCCAGCTGAAAGCTTCAAGGTTTTCACCAAATCGTCTTTGCCATTCAGCAGTTTGGCTACACCATCGTAATTCGGATCAGTGTCGCTCCGCAAATCAGAACGATAAACAAAATCTCCGCCTTGCTCAGGGGCTTGCAATAATAAAGTGGTTGTGAACTCGCTTCGATCAAAATGCCAGTTCAGTTGTTCACCATCACGGTAAGCCATCACATTGATGCGCGCCAATGCATCACGCATCGGGAAAAGTGCATCTTTCTTCATCACCGCAGCGAGGAAGACAATAAACGGCGGCCACTCGTATATCCATGCGGGTACGGAGTCTGGAATTTGGTCGTAGCACACCGTGTGATTGACTGTTTCTGTCATCGTGAGTGCGGGGTGACCTTCAGCAAGACCCGGAATGTTTTTTTTGAAATAAATATTGTGGCGGCGTTTGTGCACGAAGGCCAGCGTATCGATGATCGGTTTTAGTTCATCGACCGCCTTGGACAGCGCTTTGGGTTGGAGAAAATCCTTAAGATTAAACATGCCGTCTTGGGCAAGATCAGTTTGGCATTTTTCAACGAGTGCAAGCCAGGTTGCCGATCCGGGCTTGTCGAGTGGATAGCGCTCAAGATCAAGAATGTCTCTCATGCGGAAAACTCCAACGCAGCATCAGTTACTGCATTCCAAACACTCATTGCGAATGTGCGCATCGCGTAGATGTGGAAGGTGTTCTCATCGGTGCAATGGATCAGCACTGGCGTGTGATGAATTCCAGTTTGAGCGAACGAGCCCGCTTTGAATTGCTTTGGATGGAAATCGATGGCGGCGAGTTTCGCCAAAACGGCGCGCGCGTTATCGCCTTCGAGCGCTAAGCGCGTGCGGCTGGATGAGAGAGAAGTTGATATACAAGCATCATCTTTAACGGGTTCACCGACCAGCCAAATCTGCGTTGGATTGATCCGAAGTTGCGTTTGCCCTTCATGTTCAAGCACCACGCCCGCGCGCGCAGGGATTTTGCCAAGCGCTCTCTTCAGTTCTTTTTCAGCACCTGCATACTGCGTGAGTCTGAAATCGGGTGCCTCAAAAATATTGAGGCCCCTGCCCGTGAATTGTATAGCACTCGCCAATGCGGAGATGCGCTTAAGCATGGAGGCGTTCTCCTTGTTTGTCGATGAAGTGAGGCGAGACGATGCGGGCCTTGACGTTTTCGTTCTTCAACGGGAAGGCACAGATGATGTCTTCGCCCTCATGTTTCAAGCCGCCATTATAAAGCGCTAAAGCGATATATTTGTTCAGCTCTGTTGACCACGTGACAGATGTGATGTAGCCGCGGCCATGGCCTCTGATCTCGTCGGTTGCGGCAAACAGGATTGCACCGCCACGCAACTTGGCGCCCTCCTCCATGCATTCAATGCCAACTAGGCTCCAGCGTTCCGGCGCTTGACAATCTTCGCGGAAGCGCAAGGCTTTGCCGATGTAATTTTTTTCTTTGCCCGCCATTTTGCCGAGGCCCAAATCGTCGAGCGTATTGCGATGATCAAGATCAGCACCTGCAACGTGGCCTTTTTCAATACGGAGAGATGCAAGTGCTTCGAGGCCATATGGTTTAATGCCAAGCGGCTCGGCAGCTTTCAAAATATGTTCCCACAGTGACGTGGTATAATCAGCACAGCAATGAACTTCGTATGCCAACTCGCCAGAGAAAGATAAGCGCAGAATGCGGACGGCAACGCCTTCGAACTCAATATCCTTCACACCCATATATGGCAGTGCTTCGTTGCTGAGTTCAGCATCAGGGAAAGCAAACTGCAAAGCGCGGCGCGCATTCGGACCCGACACGGCCACGCCACCCCATTCATCCGTCAGCGATGTGACATAAACGTTCAAATCCGTCCAATGCATTTGGAGCAGATATTCAAGCCAACTCATTACCTCGCCAGCTTGCGCCGTCGTCGTAGTCATATAAAATTGCGTGTCAGAAATCCGCGATGTAGTGCCATCGTCCAGCACCACGCCATCATCATTTAACATCACTCCATAGCGGGCGCGGCCAATAGGCAATTTAGCAAAGCCGTTCACGTAAATGCGGTTTAAGAATTCGGCGGCGTCTGGTCCCTGCACATCGATTTTGCCGAGCGTTGAAACATCAGCAATGCCAACATTTTGGCGCACCAATTCCATTTCTTTGATGTAAGCGGTTTCTGGCGTGTTGCCGGCCCAAACATAATACCAGGCACGCATCCAGAGGCCCGCTTCAATAAAGGTCGCGCCATTTTTAACATGCCAATCGTGCAGCGGTGACAAGCGCTTTGGGCGGAACTGCGAGGATACCGTGCGGGCCGCAATCGCGCCTACAGTCATCGGCGAATAGGGTGGGCGGAATGTTGTGGTGCCGGCTTTATGGATGGGCAGTCCGCGCAAATCGGCCATCATGGCCAAGGCATTGATATTCGAAGTTTTGCCTTGGTCTGTGCCCATACCCAACGTGGTATATCGTTTTAAATGCTCAACGCTCAAATAGCCTTCTTGATGCGCAGCCTTAATATCCTTTACTGTCACGTCATTTTGGAAATCGACGAAGGCATATTTCTCGTTTGCCTTTTCTGCGGCACTCCAAATTGGCTGAATCGAATATTTCCGGTCTTCGCGGATAGAGGGGAGATCGAGATCTTTCAGTTTTTTGGAGTCAGGCAAGGCGGCGCGGGCTGCCGTATCGCCTTCGCGGATGCTTGCTAGCAAACCAAATGTGCCATTGATGGCCCCTGCTCCGAAATGCGAACGTGCAAAGCCGCCGGGCACGAAGGCCGCAATCTTTTCATCATACTTCGGTTTGATGCCGCCATGCGATGTGAGATGCACAGCGGGGCTCCAGCCGCCAGACATGCCAAGCACATCGCATTCGATTGTAACCGCGTGACGACCGCTCAATCGCACAGCGCGCATTTGTTTTTCACCCAGCACATCAGCAATGCCGCAGCTGGGAAAAATGGCGATGCCGAGCTGGGCCGCACGTGCGAGCAGATCACCCGATAGCGTGCTGCGGTGTTCTGCAACGGTCACGGCCGTATCATTTTCAGCAAGGTCAAATGCTGTGGCATAGGCGCTGTCATTGTTGGTCACAATCACAGCGCGTTTTTGTGGCGCGACACTGAAGCGATTGAGATAGGTGCGTAGGGCCGATGCCAGCATCACGCCGGGACGATCGTTGTTTGCAAACACCAATGGGCGTTCAATGGCACCTGTGGCATAGATAATGTTGGAAGCACGCAGTTGCTCAGTGATCATTAATGCGGGGTGGTTTTCAGGCGAATGGCTGAGCACCACTAAATTGCCATCATAAATCCCCTGGGCAGTGGTGCGTTTGAGCAATCGTACTTCGGTTGATTTTTCAAGTTCAGAGATTTGAGCTTTGCGCCAGCGTTCCAACTCTTCATTGCCAGAAGATAAAATGCTCCCGCCAAATTCGAAATCCTGTTCGACGAGCACAACGCGTGATCCCGATCTTGCGGCGGTCACGGCCGCTGCAAGGCCTGCGGGGCCTGAACCGATAACGAGCACATCGCAGAACATATGGCGCATTTCGTAGCGCGCCGTATCAACATCAGCCACGGCAGCGCCAAGACCGGCGGCTTTGCGGATGACGGGCTCGTACATCATCCAAGATTTTTTGAGCGGACCCATGAAGGTTTTGTAATAAAACCCAGCGCCGAAGATGGGCGACAGGAGTTGGGTTACGGCCATCACATCAAAGTTCAATGATGGCCAAGCGTTTTGGCTTTTTGCGGTGAGGCCAGATTTTAATTCAGCTGTGGTGCTGATCGTATTGGGTTCCGTGCGCCCACCAACGCCGGTCGTGAACAGCGCATTCGGTTCTTCAACGCCAGCGCCGATTATGCCGCGCGGGCGGTGATATTTAAAACTGCGACCGAGCAAGGTTTTGCCGCTGGCGAGCAATGCAGATGCCAGAGTGTCGCCAGCAAAACCACTGATTGTTTTGCCATCGAATTGGAATGAGATTGGCTTGCTGCGGTCAATGTGCGACGGCTTGTTGATGCGTTTGAAGGCGGTCATTTTGCGCCTCCTAATATTTCATTGGTCGCAGTGTTGCGGCTCAATTTGAACCACTGCCTGCAGCCATAAACATGTTGCCAATATTCAAGGTGCGCGCCTTTGGGGTTGTCGAACACAAATTTATAATCGTGCCATTGCTTCAAATCGCCAATACCATGGGCTGGGCGCACATTTGAAGCATCGCCGCCATAGCGGAATTCGGAAACATCTCGTTCACCACAGTGGGGGCATGGAATTCTCATTGCTTATAGGCCCAATTGCCGATGCCATATTCATCAAGCTCTTTGCCCTTTTCAAAGCGATCAAGCGAAAAGCATTTGTTGAGTTCATGCTCTTGGTCATTTGCAATGGTGTGCGCAAAGGTGAAGCCTGAAGCAGGCGTGGCTTTGAAACCTTGATAGCACCAACCGCCATTCAGATAGAGGCCGTCAATCGCGGTTTTGCAAATGAACGGCGATCCATCAGGCGTCATATCTTGAATGCCGCCCCAATGACGCAGCAGCCGCATGCGCGACATGAAAGGCAGCAGCGTGGTGGCGCATTCCATCACAGTTTGAATACGGTGGAATTGGCCACGCTGTGTATAAGTGTTGAAGCCATCAATATGGCCGCCAAACACCATGCCGCCTTTATCAGACTGTGAAAGATAAAACAGTTCCGCCCCCCAAGACACCACATGATGAACGATGGGTTTTACAGGTTCGGTCACAAAAGCTTGCAGGATATGGCTTTCAACTGGCAGCCTTAACCCAGCCATTGCGGCAACATGCGATGTATGGCCAGCAACTGCGATCGCCACTTTGCTCGATAAAATCTTGCCACGCGAGGTTTCAACGCCAACAACCTTATCGCCATCTTTCACAATTGCACTCACTTCACAATTCTCAATGATGTGCACGCCAAGTTGCGAAGCCGCGCGCGCATAGCCCCACGCCACCGCATCATGTCGCACTGTTCCCGCACGCGGCTGGTGGATAGCGCCATAGATTGGGAAACGTGCCTCTTTGGAGTAATCCAAATAAGGCAACTCTTTTATCACTTCATTGCGATCAAGAAGTTCGGCATCAATGCCATTCAGGCGCATTGTATTGCCGCGTCTGGCGAATGCATCCACTTGGCTGGGTGTGACAGCCAGAATCATTTGGCCGCGGTGCGAAACCATGCAGTTGAAATTCAATTCGTGGCTGAGCCCTTCCCACAATTGCATGGATTTTTCGAAGAACGCTGTATTCCCGCCGATCATATAATTCGAGCGGATCAGCGTGGTGTTGCGGCCCACATTGCCAGAGCCGATATAAGATTTTTCGAGAACGGCGATGTTCTTCACGCCATGGTTTTTGGCCAGATAATAAGCCGTGGCCAGCCCGTGACCGCCGCCACCGATAATGATTACATCATAAGATGATTTAGGCTCGGGCTTGGCCCAAGCCTCAGGCCACGGCTCGGAGGGGCGCAGAGCGTGACGCGCGAGAGAGAATATTGAATAGCCTTTTGCCATGTAGGCTTAATATCTGAAACTAAAAGCCAATCAAGGATGAGTTTTTTGAGCCTTACTGCCGCGCTCGGCCCATTCGCCCGAAATCCAGGCTAAAATTCCAAATGCCAAAAATGCAGTTGAGATCGGATAAAGTGTGCCATCGTAAAAATGACCAGCAATAGCGCCCAATACGACCGCTATAAATGACGACAATGCGCCTGATATGGCTGATGCCATGCCTGCAATATGCCCCATTGGTTCCAGCGCCATTGCATTATAATTTCCAAACAACAATCCGCTGCAGAAAAACGAACAAAACATCAAAACGCCAACAACCGGTAATGGCGGATGTCCATGATATGCAATCGTGAAGGCCATCATTACGATCCAGCTTGCAATAAACCCATAAACTGCCCGCTTGGAGATTAACCTCATCCCAAGCCGCTGCACCATTCTGCCATTGGTAATCATCGCAAGTGCGATGGCAATGGCCATTCCGCCAAACCAGAGCGCAAACTTATCACCCAGCTGATATTGTTCAGCAAATATTTGTTGCGATGTGCCGAGATAAGCTGTGAAAGCTCCAAAAATAAAACCCACTGCTATAGTGTATCCAAGTGCGATAGGGCTGCGAATAACTTGTTTTGCACTGTGTGCCAATTCTCTCGCTGAAAATGGCAACCTGTTTTCGGGCGCAAGCGTTTCTCCTTGGCGAAAGTGCAACCAGATCGCTGCGATAACGGCGGCCACTACAAAGCCCATAAAAATGACGCGCCATGATGCAACATAGAGCACGAGTTGGCCGATACTTGGCGCCATGATTGGCACCAACATAAACACCGACATTACAAAGCTCATAATGCGCGCCATATCAGCGCCCTTTGCACCATCGCGCACCATGGCAATCGAAACAATGCGTGGCGATGCTGCTCCAAATCCTTGCAATAATCGCCCAGCTATCAACATGGGAAACGTCGTCGAAAACATACACAGCAATGCACCGGCGATAAAAAACACCAAGCCTATATAGATGGTCGGCTTGCGACCAATTGAATCTGAGACCGGCCCAAACAACAAAGTGCCAAACATCATGCCCCCGAAGAAGCCTAGAATGATAAGCTGACGATCGTTGGGATTGGTCGCACCAAGGCTTGTTGAAATTATGC
>JAYTSN010000082.1:0-6033 GCA_043745625.1 Aestuariivirga sp.
GCAACCCGATATGCAAAAACCACCGCATCGTTCCAAGCCGAGTGCCAACTCGCCGCTATCATGTTATGGCTTCGTTAATTCAAGGACACTGTCTAGAACTATTGGTAATCATATTGTTTTCAACGGCAATATTTTTGTTGCTCAAATAAACACTGATACCGTTGCCATGAATGCTTGTGATGTGCGCAATTTTATTTCCACTCACCAAAACGTCTTTGTTGTTGATAATCGAAATGCCGGTAACACCAACTTCATCAACAAAATTGTTTGAAATGTTTACCTTGTTCGAGCTAAGCAACGATATACCAAAACCTTCTTTTATTTTGCTGACCCGGTTTCCCTCGATCTTTAAATCGGTCGCTCCAAGAAATTGGATTGCGCTGCCGAATGTTTTAAGACGCGAAATATCATTGTTCGAAATCACCACATCGGAAGGCGTCCCGCTTCGACTTCTAAAGGCATTTCCTTTGGTCGCTACATCATTTTCCCCTGCAAATCCCTGAATGTCAAAGCCCTTAAATTCAAGATGCGAACGACCCAAAATATCAAAGGCAACATCGCGAACCGAAAGCTCGAGTTTTATTTTACTATTTTTTAAATCTGGAAAACGGAAAACCAAGGCGCGTCCACGGGAAATAGTTGCATAACTAAACTGGGATTTCACAAACCGTGGATGGTTGCTGAGGCCATAGTAGGCCAGTCGATTAGCAAATGGCGCAAATTTAGGAGAACTAAAATGAATGGCACCCGTCTGATTGTTGTAATTGACGTCATCACCAACATGGATCCAATTTGGCAGCCCCCAAATCAGCACTCGCATATCTTCGGGTTGACTATCACCCAATATCGCTAAGGGACCTGCGTTTAAAATCGTCCAACCCAAACTATCCTGCACCATTTGACTGAACTTAATCGGCCAGAAATCCGTCGTAGGTGTGCTCCATAACGCCTTCGGTTGAACCGGAAATTGAGATTCAACCATATCTTGTCCATCAATGTTGATCTCAGCATTAGGCTTCATCTGCATTGGCAAATCAGCAATATATGTGTCCTCTGGATGAGTAACAAAAGAGCACCTCAGATCGCTCGTGCATTTCTTAACCGACACTGAAATTTCATCCATACCGATAACAGCAGCTTTGTTTGTCCCCCAATCGCCACCCAAATATTTGATCGGTCTGCCTACCTCACCACCAGTTTTGACAACAATTGAACCTCTGTACTTAACGCCGCCTCGAAATCTAATCACATCCCCCCCTGACAGAACCGCTTTCAAAGGATTTTCGGTAGCGCTGGGGTCTCCGGGTGCATGTTTCCAAGCATATGTTATTGAAGTTCCATCGGCAGCATCTGAACCACCGTCGAAATCAACAAAGTAATCTGTAGCATTCGCTGCTGACTGGAAGAGATAGAACGTGAAAACAAAGCTAAAAACACAAATGAAGTTGACTTTACGCATTGCAACACGACCTAACCAAATTTTCAATTTATCATTCCTTCAGATACCAATAAGTCTTTTCACTATTCCCGCGATGCCCAATTTTCTAACAGTCATTGCAACAGCTCCAGGCTTGGATAATTTGTGAGCGACCGTACACAGCTTTTCCCAACGAGTTCCTTGGTTGATCGGAAATGTGAGCAATTCAGGCCATTCGTTTTCGACGATAACCTTGAATAACATACCAGACCTTCGAAATTCGGGTGGAGCCGACATCATGGCGGTGAAACTTTCACGGCTGATCAACGGATAGATTTGTGGCCCAACAATGTCACGTGCAACTGTCTGAGGAAAGGCCCAGGTCGCCATGCGGTGCTCGATGTAAGCGCAATCCAAAAGTGTAAATAAATCCAACTGCGGAAAGTCGTCGATCCATTTTTCCAACTCAATTTCAAATTGCTTATTGTCTGGAAGCTTTAATCTTTTTAACAGATCTGCGGCGCCCACATTTCCATTGAGCTTATCAGTGGAAAGCCAAAGAAAACCTCTGCCGATCTCCCCGCCAAGTCCCGAAATTTCAACACTAGGATTAAAATTTTTTGATAATCGATTATACATATTAACGCCGCCGACACAGTTGCCAGCATTTCTCTGCCAAATCATTCGCTCTTCGTTAGTTCTCCGCGTAACTGAAAAATTTTGGTGATTTAAATTGAATTTTCGCATGAGCCGATTGGCGCACCCTTGATCGACAAATGATCCGGGCATAGTGGCGGTAAAAAAATGTGCACCGTAAGTATTGTTTCGCAGCATCGCCAATAGCCCTCTGGTTTCATTGCCAGCTGTTAATGGAATTAGGCAATTGGCCTGTGTAATCGAAACTTTGAGACTAGCGCGCGAGACAGAAACGATATTTGCCAACGCTTGATCTTTGCTCATCGACTGAAGTGGCTCTAACGGCCAGATGCGCTTTGTTTTCCAGTTAGAGAAATTCAGACTGTGATTTGGCAGCAGCCGCCGAATGCTCGAATGAGCTGTTATGCCTGCGGGAAAATAAAGATCTCTTTCAAACCAACTCGGTGACTTCGCCTCTTCACTCATTTCAAGTTCATATTCTTTATCGTCAAGAATCATCGCTGCGGAAGATGCAACGATTCCCTTCTGACTTGAATAAACCAAGGGCTTTGATCCACATGCATCAACAAAAAATTGAACCCCTGCAGCAGTCTTGAGAATAGCTATCCAGCTTCCGCCAAGACTATAAAGAAATCTCTCTAAGTTGTCGCCAACCGCTTGGGGAACAGTAATGCGGTTCGCACTGAAGGTTCCATTTTTCAAATCCAAAACAGTTCCAAGACATACTCCCAACACCACACCGTTGCAAGAAACCAACTCTGTTAACGCTGATCCAGGGAAATATCCTATCTCAATTCCAAAATATCTCCCGCGGAGCATTGTTAGGGGTAATTTCCCAAGCGCACCGGACGAGACAATATAGTGATGAAATGATGATATCTGACTGATCATGCTCGATACCTTATTACAATAACTGCATCGCGGACAAGCGTTACCTAAGTTAGCGCCCAAGACAATAGATTTAACGGAAAAAATTCAAGCGGTTGCGGTTTCCATTAATCATATCGTGAAAGTGCCAAACGATCCCAATACCCCGCGACAAAAAAAGCCCATTGCAGCCATTCCTGCGATTGGATAAGAGGTTACAGCATTCAAATTCAAGGATTCTTCGATGGCTTCACATTCCACACCTTCTTCACCAGCCCCAAAGCCAGGTTCAGCCGAAGATTACGCAATCCACAAAGCCACCTATCAAGGGTTTTTAGATTTCTCGGTCGCAGGATCTATTATCTGCCTTTACCACCTCGTCGCCCTTGTCATATTCCGCTTTGTAGATAATCCCTACAATCTCATCTTGGGCTTCGGTGGCATTATCGTCGGCGTTCTCACAAGCGTCATCGCTTTTCGCATGGGTGGCAAATGGATGCTGCCAACAGTAATTTTAGTTCTGTATGGTCTGTTTGCAGCCATGAATGTGCATATGTCTTGAGCGGTAAACTTTAACATGAAAATTGCGGTTCCCACTGAGCAAGCAGCGGGTGAAAACCGCTGCGCAGCATCGGCAGACAGCGTAAAAGCTTTTGTCAAAAAAGGTTTGAAAGTCGCGGTTCAATCCGGAGCTGGATTGGGTGCAAATTTATCCGATGCCGAATACGCCGCAGCTGGTGCCGAAATCATCAAGGGAACGAGCGTCGTCAAAGATGCTGATATCGTCCTCTGTATCCGCCGCCCCTCTGATGCCGTTCTGAAAGCCATCAAAAAAGGTGCAGTTCTCGTGGGCGGCCTCGATCCGCATGGAGAGCGCAAAGCTCTCGAAGCCTTCGCCAAAACTGGCGTGACCGCCTTCGCCATGGAATTAATGCCGCGCATCTCGCGCGCGCAAGCCATGGATATCCTGTCGTCGCAAGCCAACCTCGCTGGATACAAATCCGTCATTGATGCCGCAGGCTTATATGGCCGCGCTTTTCCGATGATGATGACCGCCGCTGGCACAGTTCCTCCGGCAAAGTGTTTCATCATGGGTGTAGGCGTTGCTGGACTCCAAGCCATCGCCACGGCGCGCCGTTTAGGTGCAATCGTTTCGGCCACTGACGTGCGCAAAGCAACTGAAGAGCAAGTTAAATCCTTAGGCGCAAAATTTGTGTTCGCTGATCTGGCCGATGCTGCAACCTCAGGCGGCTACGCCAAAGAGCTTTCTGCCGAAGACAAAGCCAAGCAGGCCAAGTTAGTGGCCGACCACGTCAAAAACCAAGACATCGTCATCACGACAGCATTGATCCCCGGCAGACCAGCGCCAGTTCTGATCAGCAAAGAAATGGTTGAATCCATGAAGCCCGGTTCCGTGATCGTCGATCTCGCCGTCGAACGTGGCGGCAATTGCCCACTCTCAAAACCAGATGAGATCGTTGTCCACAAAGGCGTATCAATCATCGGCACAGTCAATCTGGCAGGTAAACTGGCAGGTAACGCTACACCGTTGTTTGCGAAGAATCTCCAGAATTTCCTCGACCTCATGATCAGCAAAGAAGGCACACTGGCTATCGACTATAACGACGAATGCATCAAAGGCACTCTTATTGCCAAAGATGGTGCGCTGGTTCACACAATGTACGGAGCGAATTAATGGAACAATTGGCCCACAGCGTTGATCCCTTCGTCTCGCTATTTGCGATTTTCGTGCTCGCTGTCTTTGTCGGCTATTTCGTAGTCTGGAGCGTAACACCCGCTTTGCACACGCCACTTATGTCCGTCACCAATGCAATCTCCTCCGTTATCGTCGTCGGTGCACTGCTCGCCGTTGGTGCAGGTGCCATTGCCTCAGGTTCAATAGCCGCCATGATCTTTGGCTTCTTCGCCTTGATCTTCGCATCTGTAAACATCTTTGGTGGCTTCATGGTCACCAGCCGCATGCTCGCCATGTATAAGAAAAAGGAAAAGTGAGATGAACGCCAATCTCGCAGCCATCCTTTATCTCGTCTCCGGTTCATTATTTATCATGGCCTTGCGCGGTTTGTCATCTCCGGCTTCCTCGCGCAAAGGCAATCTCTACGGCATGGTCGGCATGGGCCTTGCCATCTTCACCACACTTGCGGTCGCAATGCCCAACAGTCCATTGGCCTGGGCCTTGATCATCGGCGGCATAGCCATCGGTGGCGGCATTGGTGCTTACCTTGCCCGCACGATTGCCATGACAGCCATGCCCCAACTCGTTGCTGCTTTCCATTCACTCGTTGGCCTTGCTGCTGTTTGTGTGGCAGCAGCCGCTTTCTACGCAACAGATGCATTCGGCATTGCTACTAACGGCTTAATTCACCCCCAAAGCCGCATCGAAATGTCATTAGGTGCCGCCATTGGCGCACTCACCTTTACAGGCTCAATTATCGCCTTCCTAAAACTCGATGGCCGCATGTCTGGCGCACCCATCATGTTGCCCGCAAGACATTTGATCAACATAGCCTTGGCTTTGGCAATGCTGGCCTGCATTGTGCTGTTCTATATATCCCCTGCCGCAATCTGGTTCTGGCTCATCATCCTCATAGCATTTGCACTTGGCTTGCTGCTGATCATTCCCATTGGCGGTGCTGATATGCCGGTCGTGGTATCTATGCTCAATTCCTATTCGGGTTGGGCCGCAGCAGGCATCGGCTTCACACTGGCCAACACAGCCTTGATCATCACCGGCGCACTTGTGGGCTCATCAGGTGCCATCCTATCTTACATCATGTGCAAAGGCATGAACCGTTCTTTCATCTCAGTAATTCTCGGGGGATTCGGTGGCGAAAGCGCTGGCCCTGCTGCCAAGGGTGAAACGAAACCTGTAAAACAAGGCTCTGCCGAAGATGCGGCCTTCGTGATGAAAAACGCAGCTTCAGTGATCATCGTGCCCGGTTACGGCATGGCCGTCGCCCAAGCGCAGCACGCCTTACGCGAAATGGCGGATCATTTGAAAGCCTCCGGCGTTTCCGTAAAATACGCCATCCACCCCGTAGCAGGCCGCATGCCCGGCCACATGAACGTGC
>JAYTSN010000083.1:0-6010 GCA_043745625.1 Aestuariivirga sp.
CAGCCACTTCCCAGCGGATTTTATCATCTGTTCTAAGAGTGCTTCTAATCTCGCTGCGTGGTTTCATGGTGGGTCTTTTGTCATGTTCGACATTGCCGGGCAACTCTTCTAGGTTGTTCCAGGGTTTGGGAGTCGGAAGGCATGGGCATTGTGGTTTTAGGGCTGTTGTTTATCGGTTTGGTGTTGGGTGGATTTATCCTCGGCATTATCGGATTTTTTAAGGCACGGCGTTTAGAGCGCAATATTTACGACATAAAAAATTATCTGGCAGGCCTTCCAAATGTTGCAGTTGAGCGACAGGTAGAGGTTCCAATCGTTGCAACGCCTTTGTCCCAAGTTGAACTCGAACCCGCGCCGATTGAGGAAAAAATTGAAACAGTTGTAGAAACAGTTCCAGAAGCAGTTGCTGCATCCGTCTTTGTATCGCAAGCCCCAGGCCGCGACATTGAACGCAATTTGGCATCGCGCTGGTTTGTATGGGTTGGGGGTGTAGCGGTCGCACTCGCTGGTTTACTATTTATCAAATATGCCCATGAGCAGGGTTTGATTTCACCGTTCTTGCGCGTGTTGATTGGATTGCTCATCGCTGCTGGTTTCGTGGCGGCAGGTGAATATGTGCGCCGTTCGCGTGGCACCAGCATGACCGATTACGTGCCAGCTGCATTATCAGCTGCCGGGTTGGTCATGGGCTTTGGGGTGGTTTACGCTGCTTACGGCCTTTATGATTTGGTTTCGCCCAGTGTTGCTTTTATTGGCCTTGGGTTAGTGGCGCTGGCTGCTTTCTGGCTCGCACGCCTGCAAGGACCATTGATTGCAGCACTTGGGCTACTCGGCGCTTATTCTGCTCCTGCTTTGGTGGCAACAACGCAATCCGACGCGTGGGGTTTCTTTCCCTATCTTCTTGTGATTGTAGCAGCGTCTTTTTTCACCTTGCGTGGCCGCAATTGGTGGTGGCTGGGTTATCTCAGCATCGCTGGTGCGTTTGCTTGGGGATTGTTGTGGATCAGCGGCGGCGCATTCACGTCAGGCGATGTTTGGGCAATCGGCGCGTTCGCTATTGCTTTGGGTGTTGGTGCAACACTGCTGATTGAGGGCCGTGCAATATTTGCTGAGGAAAGCGGCAGCCTCATTAAAGCATCAAGTATGAGCCAGCCGTTGAGCCTCGGCGTTTGCGGGATGGTGGCAGGCACGGCGTTGCTATCTGCGCAGGTTTTTGAAACTCAGCATAACATTATTGCAATAGGTTGGTTTTTGATCGGCATGGCTTTGGTTGCGGCATTCAGCTGGTTGAAAAACGGTGTAAGTGTTGCTGCTTTATTGGCCGCAGTTTGCACATGGGTTATCTTTATGGGTTGGCCCGATGTGGCGTTTCATGAATGGGCGTTTGATGAGCATGGATTTTGGACGACAGTTCCGGGCCTCATTGAACCGCCGCGCTTTGTGAATTGGATGATGATTGGGCTGACGGGTTTTGCGGGGCTGGGCGTCATTGGATTTTTGAAAAAGCCAACCGCGCAACCATGGGCCGCTTTGGCGGCAGGTGCGGCATTCATATTCCTCTTGGGTGCATGGGGCAGGGCTGATTTTGTTTGGAGTGCAAATAGCTGGGCAATGTTGGGCGCATTATTGGCGGCGCTGCTTTTAGTACTGGCTTGGATGAAGCGTTCGGCGCTTGCAGAACTCGAACCACAATACGGAATTTCGAGCCTCGTTGTTGGAGCAGCGTTGCTCGGACTTTTTGCGTTAGACCGCTTGTTTGACGACATCTGGTTTACCATGGCCATCGCAGTGTTTGCAGCTGCTGCGGCATATTTCAGTCGCATCCTTGCGGCGCGTTTGATTGGCGCTGCCTCCAGTGCGCTCGGAAGTTTTGCAGCAGTGCGGCTGTTTGTTTCGCGCGAAATCTGGGGCGAAGGGGCTGCTTATCCATGGGGTGGGCATTGGCCGATTTATGGTTATGGCATTCCGGCGGTCGCATTATTCGTGGCTAGCCGCTGGTTGAATAATGAAAAATATCGCCGCGAGCAGGTGGCTCTTGAAGGCATCAGTTTAGCATTGCTGGTATCGCTTGTTTCGCTTGAACTGCGCACCCTTATCGGTGGCGATCTAATAGGCCATGATATGACGCTTCTTGAAATGTCGGCGCATATCTTGGCCTGGCTTGGTGCGGCTTATGGATTGGCTTATAGGCAGCAGCTGTTTTCATCATTTGTGTCGCTTTGGGGTTCGCGGATCTTGCTGTTTGGCAGTTGTGCGGCAATTGTTGTGATGAGCTTGTTGCTGCTCAATCCGCTCGCTTCTGGCGATCAGATTCAAGGCAATATTGTATTCAATTCTTTGACTATGGCCTATCTGGCACCCATAGCTTTATTGGCATTGATCGCGCGTAAGCTTGAAGCCGTTGGGCTTGTCTGGTGGCGCAACGGCATAGGCATTTTGGCTTTAATACTTTCTGTGGCTTACGTCACCTTGCAAACCAAAATGGCATTTCAGGGCAAATACGTCATCCCTGAATTCAGCAGCGATGCCGAATCCTATGTGCTCTCTGCGGCATGGTTGGTACTTTCAGTATTGCTGTTTGTCGTGGGCTTGAAACTCGAACGCAAGAACATTCGCTTGGGCGGTATGGTGGTTATGGTTTTAGCGCTGCTCAAAGCCTTTGGTTATGATCTCTGGGAAATTGGCGGCTTGTGGCGCATCGCCAGCTTGCTTGGCCTCGGGCTCTGCTTGATCGGCGTTGGCTGGCTTTACACCCGCTTTGTGCATGAGCCTAAAAAAGAAGAGGCAGTTTAAACAGCTTTCTTGCCGCGCAGCGATTTCCTTAATTGGAAAAAGAATGACTTGAGAGCAGGTGTGTTCTTGATCAATCGCTTTGCGGCATTATAAAACATAAACGATGCGGCGAGCGGCAATCCTTTGAAACTTTTCGCGGCATAGTAATTATAAAGCTGCAATTCAGTGTCGGCCCAGTGCTCTTTATAGTTGGAATATCCGACCCCAAAATCGTAAAATTTCAAATTATTTTCGCAGGCCCATGCAATCGACTTCCGCAACACATAATCACCTGGCGAAAATTGCGTAGGGCCGCCCGGGGCCATTGCTAAAATCATCAGCCAGAACGTGTCAGCAAATCGCGCTCCAACAAGACCGCTGATTGTCTGGCCGGATTGTTTAAGCTGAAAAACATGAAGCGAAGTTGAGGGCGAATTGTTTTTAAGGATGGTGTCAAAAAAAGCTGTAATCTTTTCCGTTGGAAAATTGCGCACACCGAGTTCGGTCAATTGGGCAGATTTGTGTTTTATAATTTCTTGCAAAGCAACAGTCGTATCAGAATGTATATTTGCTATTTCGAGTTTCAATTCGCCTAACTCTAATAGGCGCTCATCACGTCTGCGAATTTTGCTGATCGATCTACTGGTGCGCTTAGCTTCGTGAAGAGCATCAAAATCAGGTTGCAGTTTTGTGAAAAATGATTGATCGGCAGAAGCAAAACGATTGAGCGAGGTCAAAGGGTTTGACGTGTCAAACAAACTCATCGGCATATTTGCAAGTGCCGCCACATCATAAGAAGGAAGCACGGCCAAAACTTTAGCCAAGTTGTTGCGCAGCCAATCGTGAGAGTTCTGTTGACGATCAATATTAAAAAGACCAAAGCCATAATTGTTTTCAGGCTGGCTGAGCCATTCCAACACTCTAAGTCCGAACCGCATTCTCATTTGCAGTGGGAGGATAAATTGGGTTTTGCCAGTTTCTGATCTTGCAACGAGTATCAATGGCGTAATTTTAAATGTGTCGGCAAATACTTCACACCAACTTTCGCACCATTCATAAGATTGAAAGTACGAACACTGAGCCTGGGCTTCAAGATTTTGCCATTCTGCTTTGACGTCGCGCAACGATGCACCAACCGAGATTTTCAAATCGGCAATCGCGTGTTCGCTGCGGTTCACATTGTTGGTTTTCAATTGATTTGGCTTGCGCGTCGGAGAATGCAGTTTGTAATGAAACTGTTTTTTGCAGGATTGCACGCGGGTTACAAGAGCAGACAAGTTTAACAAATTTAATGTGGTTACCCGACGCATGATTTACAATTCAAGTGCAAGGCCCGCGCTGCACAATAATTGTAACGGATAAAACACTAAACGGGCCATGTGCAGAACTGGCTCGTTTGTTTATTCATCCACGGGCAGGGCTTTCAGTTGCGCGTAGTATAGGGGAATGCTTGCCACCAACATGATGAGAACGCCGAGTTCTTCTTGCCAATTCATCATAAAATCAGCAACCCAATTAGGTGCAAAGCTTGACCACATGAAAAACGGCAGGGAGTCAGATGCAAAATATCCCCAACCCCAGAACACACAACCCAATACTGTGCCGGCCCAGCCAATCTGAGTATAGCGCTTCAAGCGCAACTCAAACTGCGAGGGATCACCAGAATTGGGATCAAGCCTTGCCGTCATGGGTTTTAATTTGTCGCCGTTATGTGGGATTCCGGTGGATTCCGGTGACACCCCACTTAATTAACCTTCGCTGCAGATTTTGGTCCGCGCTTTGCTGCTTTGAGGGGGCGGCCGAGTTTGCGTTCAAGTTTGTTTAGGAATGCGACACTTCCCAAAGGGCGGCCTATGGTTTCGGCGCGGCGCAGCAGCATGTCAGCCATGTCTTGCTCGGGGCTATCAGCGAGCAGGGGTCTTAAATCGGGGCAGATTGCTTTCATATCTTTTGTGTCGGTCAGGCCGTCATCTCGCGCTTTCAGATAGGCCTTGGCCGAAGACCAATCCCATTGCTCGGGCTTTGCGCAAAGCTTGGCCCGCACCGGATTGAGCAGCACATAGCGCAGCGCATTCAGCGCATGTTCGGCGTCCAAGGCGACGCAGCCAAAGCGGCCTTGCCAGAAATGACCCGTCTTTTTGCGGCGCGCGTTCAAGTGGCCAGCATAAGCGCGGTGCACCGCAGACATCGCTTTGCTGAGGCCCGTTTCGTCACGCGGCACCACAATAAGATGCACATGATTGGGCATCAGCACATAGCCGAGGCAGCGCAGCTTTTCGCTCATGCAAGCGGCTTTGAGAAGTTTAAGATAATAGGCATAGTCATCATCCGAGAAAAATACGCGCGCGCCACCATTGCCACGCTGGGTGACATGGTGGGGCATGTTTGGGACGATAACACGAGCAAGTCTGGCCATGGGCAGGAGGCTAGCAGGTGGTGCGGTGCGAGTCAATTAAGTGGGGTGTCACTGTTACCGTAGGGCGTACGGTGCGAGTCAATTAAGTGGGGTGTCACCGTTACTCCAATTAAGTGGGGTGTCGCCGTAACCCAGATCACACCAGCGTAAGCGCAGATTTCGATCAGGTGCAACACAAGTGCTGTTGAAACAATAGCCGCCAATGACAAATGATGAGAAACGGAATGACTCAACACGTTGCGACGGAGAAATCCCAACCCAGTTGCATGAAACCAAACGGTTAAGACCATCAAACTCAATGAACAGAAAACCGTGAGAAGCATGAGATGAGCAACTATCGTTGTCTTGCGTTGACTGAGGTATGCGTGATTTCAGGCATGGCAGAAAGTGGCTTTGGTCACGCAACTGTCTGAGTTCGACATTCTATTTCAACCTCAATACATTTGCGGCTTCACACCGAAGGGGATTCATCAGGCATGCACCAGCTGAAAAACTCGCACGCTACTCAGTTGTCGCCATGTCACTTCATTGGCTTATGGCGTTTGTGTTGTTGCCCATGCTCTTCACTGGCGGCAATCTCATGCGTTTAAAAGGCGACTCGATCCAGCCGACACTTCACGCCTCGCTTGGCATCGCGTTTCGCAAACCCAGTGCCGCCAATGTTAGCTGTCTCCCCACGGTGGGTAGTGGACCCTCGGCAAAATCACCCATGGCGTGCTTGTCAATCTAAGCAGAGTTTTGAAGGATAGCCAACGGATTGGAAAGATGATTCATTCTCGGAGTTTGATTCGGGAGTTGGATGATGTCTGGCAAATCTCCATT
>JAYTSN010000084.1:0-5992 GCA_043745625.1 Aestuariivirga sp.
GGCCAAACTGATACTGGTTGATTTGAGAAAACAAGTAAGTTCTACTCCAGACCCAACCTTCTCCCCTCACGGGAGAAGGCGGATTGCGATGCTTGCATCGCAAGACGGAAGAGGGGTTGGTGCGACGAGTCCAACTGCTGACAATTTAGCTCGCTGAACCAGCCCCCTCACCTGTCATCCTCGGTACGAGCCGAGGATGACTGTCCACTCCCGCAAGGGGAGTGGATCGACTAAAGAGCATTGACGGTAAAGTTAACTTGGGCATAGTCTCATTATTTTACGGAGACACCCATGCCCGGACTTCTTCCTGATGTAGACCCAGATGGCTTGCAAGAGTTTTCAGTGGTGTTCACTGATCGCTCGCTTAATCACATGTCGGCCAAGTTTCAGGGTGTGATGCGCGATATTTCCATTCTCCTCAAGGAGGTTTATAGCGCTGACGCAGTGGCGCTGGTTCCCGGTGGTGGCACTTATGCGATGGAGGCTGTGGCCCGGCAATTTGCCAATGGCAAACATGCGTTGATTGTTCGCAACGGTTGGTTCTCATTTCGCTGGACGCAGATTTTTGATGCGGGCGGTTTTGCTGCCAAGACTACGGTGATCATGGCGCGGCAAAATGCAAATCATATTCGCTCGCCCTATGCGCCACCGCCGATTGAAGAAGTGGTAAAAAAAAATCACGAAGAAAAACCCGATGTAGTGTTTGCACCACATGTGGAAACATCGTCCGGCATTATTTTACCTGACAGCTATCTGAAGGCGATGGCCGCAGCTGCGCATGATGTGGGTGCGTTAATGGTTTTGGATTGCATCGCGTCAGGTGCGATCTGGGTCGATATGAAAGCAACGGGTGTAGATGTTTTAATTTCCGCTCCGCAAAAAGGTTGGTCAGCTTCGCCTTCCACAGGGTTGGTGATGATGTCGAAACTTGCGGAGACAAAACTGGCTGAGACCACATCCAACAGCTTTGCCATTGACCTTAAAAAATGGCGCACCATGATGGCCGCTTATGAGGGCGGTGGATTTGCCTATCACGCCACAATGCCGACCGATGCACTAGTTGGCTTTCGCGATGCCATGAAGGAAACGCAAAGCTTGGGATTTGAAAAATTGAAAGAGTCGCAATGGGCGTTGGGTAAAGCCGTGCGCGCTTTACTCAGTGCCAAAGGCGTTCAATCACTCGCCGCAAAAGGTTTCGGCGCACCTGGTGTTGTGGTTTCCTATACTGATGATTCAGAAATTCAAAACGGCAAAAAGTTTGTCGCACTAGGCATGCAGATCGCAGCGGGCGTGCCATTGCAAGTTGGCGAAGGGCCGGAGTTTAAAACATTTAGGCTTGGGCTATTTGGGTTGGATAAGTTGAAGGATGTTGAGGGCACGGTTGAGCGGTTGCGGACGGTGATTGATAAGGTGATGTGAGAATATCAAAACCAACTCACCAACCACAAATCTAATTTTGATCCGCGCGGATAAAACGTGTTGACGAGATAGGCTGTCACAAGAGCCACCCCTGCTCCACCCAGAATATCGCTCGCATAGTGCATGCCCACAAAGATGCGCGAGAAGCATACGAGCAGTGCTGCACAGAAGAATGCAAACGCAAGTCTGCGATAGCCATTGAGCAAGAATGCAAAGGCAATCGATAGCGATGCAATGGCGTGGTCGGATGGGAATGACCAGTCGATGGTTTTGTCGATGATCAAATGACTTACTCCAGCGTCGTATGGTCTGATGCGGTGGATGAAAAGCAATATGACTTGTGCGATTAGAAGGCCGAACAAGAATGTTAGCCCGGCGATAATTGTTGTTTGGCGTAATTCCTGACGCGGGCGCTTTCCCCACCACTGAAAGACGACAACCAACACCATCAATGGCACACCGAATTTTGTGATCAGAATAAAAACTTGATCGGCAATATTGTTTTGGCCACTGAGATTATTGATCAGCTGGGTGATTGTTAAGTCCAATTTTATGTCTCGCTCAGACTAAAGATTTTCTTGCTGCAATTTTTGCAAAGCCGCCATCGCCCTCTCCGCATCTTCCACGCTCACAAAAATATGGTCGTGATAATAGGCGGCCACGACATTAGCGGATATGCCTTCATCGCCAAGAGCTTTTGCGAAGGCCGCTGTGAGGCCTACGCCTGTTAGCGCAGAGTGCACAGTCAAGGTGATCCATGCGCCGCGAAATAGAATTTCGAGGCCGGAATTTTCGGCAGCGTTCAGTTCCACGATGAATGTCGTTGCTTCTTCTTCGCGGAAAGTTCCGATGATGGATTCGGGCGGCAGTTTGGCAAAGACGGCTTGAACGTCCTTCGATGATAGGTAAGCCACGCGGCTATCGTTTAATTTTGGCGACATGGAGGCCAGCATGGCTTTCAGGTTTGAGACAGGCTGGCTCATCGTGACTTAGCTCCGGCGGCGTTCTCTGCGTGCTGCGCCGTCAGCGGCTTGGTCGATGCCTTTGGCCAGTGCCGAGACTTCGCCGAGTTTTGCTTCGACTAATTCAACTGTTGGACGTGCACCCTTGGTGTGGCCTTCGAGCGCTTGGCGCATCGATGCCAGATGTTCTGGGCTGGTGCCGCAGCAGCCGCCGATGATCCTTGCCCCTGCATCAAGTGCGATGCGGGCATAATCTGCCATCAATTCGGGTGTGCCCGTGTAATGAATATGTCCATCGCGGTATTGTGGCACGCCGCAATTGCCTTTGGCCACAACATGCGCATCGGGACGCGCGGCGGTGATGCCCATGACGGTTGCGATTAATTCCGAAGCGCCCACGCCGCAGTTGGCACCAATGGCCACGGGTTGTGTCGAGAGCGAAGAGGCCAATGCCCCAAATGCTGTTGGCGTGATGCCCATCATGGTGCGGCCGTTGGTGTCAAAGCTCATGGTGGTAACGATGGGCAAGCCAGCGGTGGCAGCACCCTCCATGGCAGCGCGAAGTTCTTCTTCGCCCGACATGGTTTCAATCCACAGCACATCTGCACCTGCTTCTTTCAAGGCAGCGGCTTGTTCGGCGAATGCAGACACGCCTTCTTCATAGGGGAAGGTTCCGACAGGCATATAGATTTCGCCCGTTGGGCCAATGCTGCCTGCTACGAAAATTTGGCGGCTGGTGAAAGCATCGGCTTCAGCGCGCGCGTTTTTCACGGCGGCCATATTGAGCTCTCGGACACGGTCTTGACCGTCATGCAGCTTCAAGCGGTGGCGGTTGCCGCCGAAGGTGTTGGTGAGCACGATGTCTGCGCCCGCTTCAATGAATTGGCGGTGCAGCGTGCGCACCCGGTCGGCATGTTCGACGTTCCACATTTCGGGCGCATCACCCGACATCAAGCCCATTTGGAAATAGTTGGTGCCAGTCGCTCCGTCCGCCAGCATCCATGGGCGACTGTTTAGGGCTTGGGTAAAAGTTTGCTTTTGCATCGTGGAACCTCAAAAATCTATATAAAGATTTCTTTATATGATTGGCGTGTGCTGATCAAGCGCTTTGCTTGCCGTAGAACAAGCCTACCACATGTTCGGCTTCTGCGAAGAATAACCAGCGTTCAACCCATGCGGCCAACATCATTGTAGGCACAGCAAAATAAGTCAGCCATGACCAATTGGTGCTGAGATACATCAGCAGGAAACTGATATTCAGGAAGAACAATGTGACCAGGCGCAACCTTCGCGCATGGCGGCGGCCGACTACATAACCCATTTCTTTCATGATGTAATTCATCGATGTGTGGGGCACTTCCCATTGGCGCACGCCCTCGCCCAGACCCGTTGCTGCGGCCATGGTGTGGGTGCGCTTGGCATTGTCTAATTTTCGCCAATAGACGAATTTGAGAATGATACAGAACACGATTGCCACCAAGGCGAGTATCGCTTGGAAAACAACGAAGCGGCCAAAGAAGGTGGCGATTGCTGCGGTGAGAACGGCACCTGTCGCAAGCGCGAAGGCGATATAGACCGGTACGACTAGTGGGTTGTTCCAAGCGCGGATGGTTTTGAGCGATGAATAGATTTTGCCTGTGCAAAAGACGGTGATCAAACACATGATGGCAGTTACGTAACCCAAAGGTGCAATGAACGCTGGCGCATCAATGAGGCCAGACCAGCACGCGCCGAATGCGAGTGTGATCGGATAAGTGATAATGGCGGCCACACCTTCACGCGACAGCCATGATGAACGCCATTGCGAGAAGGCCCGCCATGCGCGTTCGGGTCTCCCAAGATGAAGCGTTGATGAGAGGAGGCCTGTGGTGATGAGAGCCAGGGCGATGAATACCGATGTGAAGGCGAAGGCTTGCGTTGAGGCGCGGCCGTGGGATGCTCCGGCAAGTGCGAGCATCGATAGCAGGCCGTATCCAGCGCCGGAGGCTGTGGTGAAGAGGATGACAGAATAAGCGGGGTTCATGGTCTTATCCTTCCGCCAATTCAGGGGGGCTACCGCATTTAGAATGAAACACCCTTCCCCCGTCGGCGGAAGGTGGCGCACTTGCGCCGGATGAGGGCTGTGGCGACTTCGACGCAGCGACACGAGTCGAGACTTTTCGAGTTGAATTCTGAGTGTGTGTTGTCCTCGCTTGGCTGCGGACCTCATCCGCCCTTCGGGCACCTTCTCCCAACGGGAGAAGGGCAAGGAATGGGGTGTGTGAATGCTTCATCATCCTTCTAATTTACCTGAATTGTCGTCTGGATTCGCTGCGGCGGATGCGCCTTTGCTGCTGAGCAACTTATCAGCCCAGAGAAAAAGTTTTTCCATTGTTGAACCATCGGTCTTTGGCAGCGTCTCGATATGGGCTTGCTGGGTGTTTTGCCTGGCGCGTGGGGGCAAGTATTTGTTGGTCGGTTTATAGCCCATCTCAGGCAGCAAGTCATAACCACCGCGCTCCTTCACCAGCAGCGACACATCTGAATTTGCATCGCCCAAATCACCGAAATGCCGCGCACCCGTTGGGCAAGCTTTCACACAAGCGGGCACTTGGTCTTCGGGTTCTAGGTTTGTGTTGTAAATGCGGTCAACACAGAGCGTGCATTTTTTCATGACCCCTTGCGTGTAATCATATTCGCGCGCGCCATATGGGCAGGCCCATGAGCAGAGCTTGCAGCCGATGCAGGTGTCGGGGTTTATCAGCACAATGCCATCTTCGGCGCGTTTGTAGGATGCGCCCGTGGGGCAAACGGTGACGCAGGCTGGTTCTTCGCAATGAAGACACGAGCGCGGGAAGTTGACGATGCGCGAGTCATCACGGCTCTGCTCTTTTACTTCATAGCCGTGAATGCGGTTCAACCATGGGCCGGTCACGTCTTTGCCCTGAGGGTCAGTGTCGGTCAGCGGGCCAGAATCGCCTTGTGCGTTCCACTCTTTGCAAGACGTGGCGCAAGCTTGGCAGCCGACGCAGGTATCGAGGTCAATCACGAGGCCGAGCTTTTTGGCGGAGGGGGTGGGGAGTGAGGTCATTTGGCAAAGGCCTTTTTGAGCGACTTCAATTTTGGGAACTGTGGCCAACTTTCATTTTTTTGATCGACGCTCTTCTCAACCCGCACGCGCAAATCATACCAGGCCGCCTGCCCCGTGATTGGGTCACTGTTGGAATAGCGATATCCGCCTTCACGTTCCGGTAAAAGATCGCTGATCAAATGGTTGAGCAGGAATCCTTTTTTGGATTCGGGCGAGTCTGGTGACAGGCCCCATGCACCACTGCGTTTACCTATGGCGTTCCATGTCCAGACGGTGTCTTGGTTTTGGCCATCGAGTAATTTCGCTTGGCCCTTAATGCGCCCGTGATGCGAAATCACATCAACCCAATCTCCCTCTTTGATGCCCAGTTTATCGGCACGCTTGTTATGAATGTATAGCCAATTGCGACCGAGAATTTGGCGGAGCCAGGAATTTTGCGAACCCCATGAATGATACATGGCCATGGGGCGTTGAGTTATGGCGTGCATGGGAAATTCGGTTTCACTTACCATGGTGCCTTCAAATGGCGGGTACCAAAATG
>JAYTSN010000085.1:0-5991 GCA_043745625.1 Aestuariivirga sp.
TTGGCACTCCTCTAAACGGGGAAGCCTTGCGCCGTCAACCCCAAGGCGCTTTAAAGTGAAAATGATCCGGATTACCGATTCTTTTTATATTGACGAGCGCGACATTAAGGAAAGCTTTATCCGGGCTTCGGGGCCTGGCGGGCAGAATGTTAACAAAGTCTCGACTGCTGTTGAGCTGCGTTATGATGTTTCGGTTTCAGGCTTGCCGCCAGATGCTTTAGAAAGGCTGGCAATTTTGGCCGGGCGGCTTTTGACCCAAGACAATATTTTGGTGATTCAAAGCCAAGAGTTCAGATCTCAGGAGCGCAATCGGTCAGCTGCCCAAGATAAGTTGGTTGTGATACTGCAAAAATCTTTGGTGCGGCCAAAACCCCGCCGCAAAACCAAGCCCACTTATTCATCCACGCTCAAACGCATTGAATCCAAAGTCAAACGCGGGCAAACTAAAGTTCTGCGCCGCAACAAACCTGATTTGGATTAAATTTTTGAATGTTTAAGTCTCTTTATGATTGGACCTTGGGTTTGACTTCACGCAAAAGTGCGGAAGTTTGGTTAGCGGTTATTGCATTTATTGAAAGCTCGGTATTTTTAGTGCCTGCTGATGTTTTATTTTTGCCTATGGCTTTGGCGCAACCGGAAAAAGCTTATCGATATGCTTTCGTGGCCACACTTTTTTCAGTGTTGGGCGGCATTGCCGGATATTTTCTGGGTTATTTTGCATATGAGGCTTTTGCCAAACCGGTCTTGAATTTTTACGGTGCGTTGACAGAGTTCGAGCATTTCAAATCTTGTGCGTCGGATCAAACGCTTTTGGTTTTATTGACCACGTCTGGTCTCGCTCATATTCCGCCGATTAAAATCGTCACGATCTTAGCGGGTGCTATGCAGATCAGTTTTGTGTTTTTCTTACTATCTTGCATCATCGCGCGCGGTGCACGTTTTTTTGCACTCGCATGGGCTTTAAATACTTATGGCGAAGCGATAAAACATTTTATTGAACATCGTTTAGGGCTGATTGCGGGCGTTGCTGGAGCAATCATAATTGCGCTGTATTTAGGCGTGAAGTATTTGGGCGGACACGGAGCACTGACATGTTAAGCGGCATTACCCAGAAACAAGCATTCGCCATTATCTTTACTGTGGCACTGGCAACAATTGTTGGGGCCTGGATTTTTGAGTATGCAGGCTACCCTCCTTGTGAACTTTGCTTGAAGCAGCGCTTGGCTTATTACTTGGCTATCCCGATCAGCTTGGTGATGATTTTACTTTATGGTCAGAGCAACATTTTGCAAAAAAATGGCATGTATGTTTTGGCATTGATCATGCTGGCGAGCGGCATCTTTGGTATTTATCATTCAGGCGTTGAGTGGAAGTTCTGGGCAGGGCCAACCGAATGTACAGGCGCATTTGGTGGCGGCCTTCCTGATTTAACCAAGAAAGCCGTGATGTGTGATCAAGCTGTCATTCGCATTTTGGGAATTTCTTTGGCGGGATACAATGCCATTATTTCCGCCGTGCTATCGATCTTTGCTTTCAGCAAAGCTTAGCTCAACCTGACTTTTGACGGCACCGTCAAAAGTCAGAAAAGTTGATCGAAAACTATAACTTAGGGCGCTTTTGACTTTTCAATGAAAAGTCAAAACGCTCTATGGATCAAGCTCAGTATCCCAATAGAGATAATCCATCCAGCTTTCGTGCAGGTAATTAGGCGGGAACATCCGCCCATTTGAGTGGAGTTGGTTGACCGTTGGAATGACTGGCCATTGGAACGGGAACATGTTTGCAGCCTTAGGCAAAGCGCCGCCCTTGGTGAGATTGCAAGGCGAACAAGCCGCCACCACATTTTCCCAAGTTGTCTGCCCACCACGTGAACGCGGGATGACATGATCAAATGTCAGATCATCTGGAGAGCTGCAATATTGGCACATGAATTTATCACGTAAGAAAACGTTAAACCGTGTGAAGGCTGGCGTGCGCGAAGGCTGGACATAATTTTTGAGCGCAATAACGCTGGGCAGCTTGAATTCAGCCGACGAACTATGCACCACGCGGTCATATTCAGAAACGATGTTCACCCGGTCTAAAAATACGGCCTTGATCGCATCCTGCCAACTCCACAAGGACAAGGGATAGTAACTCAATGGCCGATAATCAGCATTGAGTACTAAAGCCGGGCAAGCCTCTGGCGCGATGGGCGCTTGATACAAGGGAGAACCTTTTTCAAACCAATCAGTAACTTGTACTATAAGGACTATAACAGTTCTGTGAAGGGGAGAGTTGTCACGCCTGTTTAAGGCCTTTCAGACCCCTATAATGGCTCCATAACAGCCTTGCTGCCACTGCCCGGTGCGGCCGCCAATTCTCGGCATGAAACGGCATTTCTTTGATTTCGGGGCGACCATCTAATTTTAGAAAATCATGAATAGCAATGCGCAATGCCAGATCACCTGCTGGCCAAGCATCCGTAACACCCATTACGGCGAGGAGATAAATATCTGCCGTCCATGGGCCAACACCGGGCAAGGCGCAGAGTTTTTTGATGATACTGTCTTCGGTCAGCTCATCATATTCGGAAAAATTCAGGCGGCCATCTAGAACTCGCGCTGCAATTTCATGAAAGCTTTTGGCTTTGGCGCGAGACAGGCCAAGGCTTAAAAGTTCATCGGCCGAAAATTTCAAAATCGTAACAGCATTAAAGGGTTCAATGGCTTTGCGCACTCTGGCCCAGATGGCGGCTGCTGCGCTGAGCGAGAGAAACTGTTCGGTCACAATCATCAACAGGCCCTCTAAGCCTTGTGGGCTGGTGCGGAGCGACGGCATGCCGTGCAGTTCGAGGACGGCATGAAAACGCCGATCAATCTTGCAAAGTTGGGCCGCCGATGTTTGCAGATCTGCAGCATTGGAGAAACGCTTCATCTTAAAAATCCGAGGTGATTCCCTTCTTTTCCCAATCGCCATACCGCGTTGGCTCTGGCCCCTTGGGGCCGCCCTTCTCTGGTGGCAGATTTTGGGCCGCAGCGACAGTGCGGCGTGCTTCTGCCTCGGCCAAAGCACGTTTTGCGGCATCAGAAAGCTGGGGTTTTTCCACCTGATTTGAAATTGTCATTGCACCCTCAAAAATTAGCAGTTCATTAACCATAGGCTGGCCAGACTTCAACTTTCCCACTCCTGACGCTCAATTAGCAAGGCAAAAGTCAAGGTATGACTGATAGAGGCACAGTGCCCTTTGGCGCGACCAAAGACACGTTGGCTTGGTTTGCAAAACTGCCAGCGAGCCTTAGCCCTGCCATGCGCGCACGTCATTATCTGCCACGTGGATTTAGCCAAAAAATGACCTCTTTTGCAATTGGCAATGCGGAACTTGCTTCAGAGATGTATGCGGGGCTATTTGTATTTAACGGCAAAACGATTTCAGCTTCGCCCAGTGAAGTGTTTTCGAACATTGATACAAAGCTCGAATGGCTTGCACATTTCAACGCGAGCAATCGCGGCCTGCATGATCGGTATGCGATGCGCCTGCTCCACTATTGGAGTAAAGCAAAACGGTCTAAGGCCCATATGAGCACGCAAACACAAATTTTATTTGCTCTTGCGACTGATGGCCAAATGATTGCGCGGCGCTGCGAGGCTTCGGTGCAAGCGAGCTTTTTTGAAATCGTGGGATGTGCATTAAAGACACTCATCCAATTGAGATCTCACAATGCAGAGCAAAACACAGCCAAGGCTATGGCCCTGCTCTATTGTTTGAATAGCTTTCAAGGCCTCGCGCATCTACGCGAGATGACCTATGAATTAATTGAACGAAATTTGAACCAAGTCATGATGCCGGACGGCGGGCATGTATCGCGCAATGTAGCCACACTTATTGAATTTTTAGAACAATCTGTTCCTCTGGCGCAGGTTAATTCCGCCATCATGCCGCCCTTGCTTTTGCGCGCCGTGGAAAATGGATTGGCCTTATTGAAGCTTATGCAATGCCCAGATGGCAAATTATCTGGAGTGTTAGCTGAAGTTCAAAATACTGAGCTTCAGCAGCGTTTGCTAAATGTTCAAAATATCGAAATTCCAAAATTGAATTTTGCGCCTCAGTCTGGTTTTGCACGCATTGAACATGAATTGGCAATATTGATTGCCGATACATCGGCGCGCCTGGGCGTTGAGTTTTCAGATGGCAAACAGCGCGTGATGAAATCTAAGTTTTTTAACGTTGGACAAATGCAGCCGGCGAATATTCAAAGCGCGCCGCCGGGCACGGTTTTAGCGATGGAAAGCAACAATCAAAAACGAACCTGTTTTCTGTCTGCTGATGGTCAAGACCTGCGCATTGAAGAGGAGTGCCCCGACGGCGATATCATCATCCAAGTTGCACAAGGCACGAGGCTTTCATCTTTGATGGAAGGACAGGCCGTCATGTTTGTTTTGCCTGATCAATCGGTGTGGCACCTAAAGCAGCGTGGCGGAATTTTGGATATCAGACAGTCAAACACACAATCAGAAATCATCATTCACCACAAGCATGGTGGCAAGGTAAATTGGTCGCTTAAAAAACAGGCAAGAACCATTAAGGCTTTTCGCAAGAAGTCGAGTTTTAAGTCTGAGCTGTTGATTTAAAAAACGGGGTTTCAAGACAAAAGTCGTTGGGCTATGGCATGAACCATCATGACCGAAAAAACCATCAAACGCGCCCTGCTCTCTGTTTCTGATAAAACTGGATTATTGCCATTTGCAAAAGCTCTGAGTGAACTTGGCATTGAGCTGATTTCAACAGGCGGCACCGCCACAACGCTCCGTGCGGCAGGTCTGAATGTGATGGACGTTTCCGAAGTGACAGGCTTTCCTGAAATCATGGATGGTCGGGTGAAAACGTTGCATCCTAAAATTCATGGCGGGCTTTTGAATATTCGCGCCAATGCTGAGCATGAGCTTGCGAAGTCTTCCAACGGCATCGAGAATATTGATTTACTGGTTGTCAATCTCTATCCGTTTGAAGCGACAATTGCCAAAGGTGCCCAATGGGATGAAGCCATTGAAAACATCGATGTGGGCGGCCCTGCGATGATCCGTGCTGCGGCAAAGAACCATGACGATGTGACGGTGGTTGTTGATCCATCTGATTATGAATTGATTATCGCCGAGCTTCAACAAAATAGCGCTGCAACTTTGCTGAGCACGCGAAAGAAACTTGCAGCAAAAGCTTTTGCACGCACCGCGACCTATGACAGCGCAATTGCCAATTGGTTTGGCGGACAATTAAGTGAAACCACGCCAGATTATTTCAGCGTAGCTGGAAAGCTGCATCAATCACTGCGCTATGGTGAGAACCCTCATCAACATGCAGCCGTTTATAAAACCAATGATGGACGCACCGGCATTGTCGATGCCGAGCAAATTCAAGGCAAAGAGCTTTCATACAACAACATCAATGATGCAGATGCTGCACTTGAAATGATCCGCGAATTTGACGGTGCTGATCAGGCAGCTTGCGTGATTGTAAAACATGCAAACCCGTGTGGCGTGGCATTAGGGGCGACACCGGTTGAAGCCTATCGCAAAGCATTGGCGTGTGATTCAACCAGTGCCTTTGGCGGGATCTTGGCATTTAATAGAAAGCTTGATGGCAAGACTGCCGAAGAGATTTCAAAGCTGTTCACAGAAGTTATTATTGCACCCAGTGCAGATGATGATGCGCGCCGAATTCTTTCTGCAAAAAAGAATTTGCGGCTTCTGCTGCTTGCAGATTTAGCAAGCCCAAGCCCTAAGGCTACACTTGTGAAATCAATTTCTGGTGGGTTGTTGGTTCAAAGTTCAGACAGTATTTCCGACATGGAATTGAAGGTGGTCAGCAAGCGCCAACCAAGCCCACAGGAAATGGCAGATCTGCTTTTTGCATTCAAAGTGGCAAAGCACGTCAAATCAAATGCCATTGTGTTTGCGCAAAATGGAACGACAGTGGGCATTGGTGCCGGGCAAATGTCACGCATTGATTCAACA
>JAYTSN010000086.1:0-2005 GCA_043745625.1 Aestuariivirga sp.
CCTGCCGTCACGTTTCTCATAATTCATGACTTATGGAACTGCCGACAAAAACAAGAAGACAAAGAATAAAACCAAATGAACTGAGCCCTGCAAAATCGTTGTTCGCCCAGTGGCCAACGTGATCGAGCTTACAAATACTGTCAATATCAACATCACAGTGGCCTGCGGGCCAATGCCCAAAGCCAATTTGGCATTCTGCCAAATCGAATAAATCACTAGAACCGGAATCGTAAGACCAATCGTCGCGATGGCTGAACCCAGCGCCAAGTTGAGGCTGGTTTGCAGTTGGTTCAGCCTGGCAGCACGCACAGCAGCAAAACCTTCGGGCAGCAACACCACCGATGCTATGATCACGCCAACAAATGCAATCGGCAAGCCAGCAGCGGCTACCATATTGTTGATTGGCTCTGACAGGAATTTAGCCAACAACACAACGACCACGAGAGCGATGGGCAAAAATACTGAACTCAAAGCAACAGTTCGCTGAGCAGGTTTCAAGGAATGGTGATTTTCATCTTGCGCTGTAACAAAATAATTATGATGCAAAACAGTCTGTACAAAAACAAAAATACAATAAAGCGCAAGACTAACAACCCCAACAAACCCCAATTGAAATGCAGTGTAGTATGGCCCCGGTGAAGAAGTGGTGTAACTTGGCACGATGAGCGAAATCGCAGCAAGTGTGGTCAGAACACTCAATTCAGCAGTAGCCCCATCAAGTTTAAAAGTTTGTTCATGGTGCTTGGCACCGCCTACCACAAGGCATAACCCCACGATGCCGTTGAGCACTATGATCAAAGTTGAAAAAATAGTGTCTCTACCAATAAATTCAGCGCCTGATTTTCCCGACGACATTTGCGAAATGATCAAGCCGGATTCAATAATGGTGACAGCGAGAGCCAATATAATTGAACCCAAAGGTTCTCCAACTTTAAGCGCCAGAATTTCTGCATGATGAACTGCAGAAAATACCGCCGCTCCCAAAAGCAAGGCAGCGATGACGATCGCCGCTGTATGGGTTTCAGGGATGAGATGTAAAAACTTCAGCGCAAGAAAAACTACGCCAAGCACCAGGCTTGAAGTGAGCAACCAAGGCAAATCATCAATGTTTGCAGAATTCGTTGACATGGCTGGAGTTCCGACAAAAAATAAAGCTAACCAATCTAAAATGATTTGGCCAGCAGAGCGTTCTGCTGGCCAATTTGATAGATTTAAACCGTTCGCAAATACCACTCATAGTCGCGGAGCGTTGGTTCAGAGAAGAAACGGTCTGCTTCAACTTCTTTAAGCGTACAATAAGTATCAACAAACTGCTTGCCAAAATACTCTTTCAAAACTGGTGCGCGGTAGAACGCATCAATGGCTTCAAACCAATTGCCCGGAATGTGTTTCGAGCGACGTTGATAGCCGTTGCCTTCAATTGGTGCGCCGGGATCCAGCTTTTCAACAATGCCGTGATGCATACCTGCTAATATTGCGCCCATCACAAGATATGGATTGGCATCGGCACCTGAAGGGCGATGCTCAATGCGGCAAGATTTTGCCGGGCCTGCGGGCACACGCAACGCAACGGTGCGGTTGTTGATGCCCCAGCTTGCAGCAACTGGCGCATAAGAACTGCGACGGAAGCGGCGATAGGAGTTTGCATTGGGGGCAAAAATCAACATCGACTCCGCCATGGTCTGCTTCAAGCCACCAATCGCATTGAGCAGCAATTCATTCTGCGCTGGATCTTCAGCGGTAAACAAATTGACGCCATGCTCATCTTCCAAGCTCACATGGATGTGCATGCCACTACCCGTCCACTCGGCATAAGGTTTGGCCATGAAAGTGGCACAAAGACCATGCTTTTCAGCGGTGGCCTTGATCAAGCGCTTCAACATGATGCCTTCATCGCACGCATCCAAAATATCTGTGCGGTGACGCAGAACAATTTCCATCTGGCCGGGGCCATATTCGGAAATCAACGTCTTGGCAGGCAGATCCTGGATTTCGCAATACGCAT
>JAYTSN010000087.1:0-1997 GCA_043745625.1 Aestuariivirga sp.
CAGGCCGTTACCAGAAAATCCGCTATATCGATGCACTGATATCAGGTGCGCCAACCGCTTTGTTAAACCGATTTTCCCGCGTGAATATCAGTTGATCGGATCAGGCTTGGACATCCACCGAACAATCACCATCGCAACAGGCAGCCAACCGATCCCCGCGACAATGTAAAACGGAAGCTCCAGCGGCACACCCCTGCCGACAATCAGTATGCCACCAATCATCATCGCCACGAGCGCATAGACGATCAAAAATGTGACTGTCGCAATTGTGCCAACAAGTTTTCGTGTTCTTAATTTCATGGCTGTGGCATAGCGCCAAGCGCTGAGAAAGGGAATGCATCAACCCTGCGGCCAACAGGCGCTTGCTTGTCGTGTGCCAACCGACTAATTTTAAGGCATGACTGATCTGGCCGAACCGATTACGAATGATGTTGCCGAACCCATCAAGGTATCGCAGTCTAAGGCTGCAATCCCTGCGATGAAATCCTGGTTATTTTGGCTTTCGGTTTTGGTATTCATAATGGTGATCGTTGGCGGTGCCACACGCCTGACAAAAAGCGGACTTTCAATCACCGAATGGGACCCGATTTTTGGCGCGATTCCACCTCTAAATGCGGACGACTGGGCGGCGTTGTTTCAAAAATACCAACAGTCCTCGCAGTATAAATTACAGAATGTTGGAATGAGTTTGAATGAGTTCGAATTTATCTTCTGGTGGGAATGGGCGCATCGCCAACTTGGTAGGTTTATCGGTCTCTTCACATTGCTTCCGTTTTTATACTTTGCTGTAATGGGCAAACTGACCAACCGCATTTGGCCCAGGCTCTTACTGCTGGTTGTTTTAGTTGTCCTGCAAGGGGCACTCGGCTGGTATATGGTGGCGTCTGGTTTGGTCAACCGCGTTGAAGTGAGCCAGTATCGCTTGGCCGCACATCTGATTTTGGCGTGTGTATTTTTTGCAGCAATTATATGGACCAACGCAACCCTCAAATGGCGTCATCGTATCGGTTTTAATTTTGATGCGTGGACAGCGCTTATCCTTCTTGGCCTCATCTTTATGCAAATCGCAGCTGGCGGTTTTGTTGCAGGCTTAAATGCGGGGCAGGGCTATAACACTTGGCCGTTGATGGACGGAAAACTCATTCCAAATGGTTTGGATGCGATGCAGCCAGTCTGGCGGAATTTATTTGAGAATGCTTTGACAGTGCAATTTGCGCATCGCATGCTCGCCTATGCGATACTGATTGTTGCCGTGTTTCACGCCTTCCGAACATTTTCACTGACGTCGATGGTGCTAGCCTATTTTGTGTTTGTTCAAGCGGCCTTGGGTATCATGACATTGATGATGCATGTTCCTATCGGTTTTGCCTTGACCCATCAAGCAACGGCCATGATTGTTTTGGCCGTTGCTGTTTGGAACTTACATAAGAAAACGATTGATCAAGACATCGCTTGATCAAGATCGGCGATTATATCGTCGGCATCTTCAATGCCAACTGAAAGCCGCACTACGTCTGGCCCGGCACCTGCTTTTACCAATTGGTCTGGTGAAAGCTGACTGTGAGTTGTGGAAGCGGGATGGATAATGAGCGAACGTGTATCTCCGACATTGGCTAAATGCGAAAACAATTTCACACCCGAAACCATTTTAACACCGGCATCAAATCCGCCCTTCAGTCCAAATGTAAATACGGCTCCGGCACCCTTTGGTGAATATTTCTTTTGCAAGGCATGATGCTTGTCAGAAGCCAAACCAGCGTAATTCACCCAAGCAACATTCTTGTGCGTTGAAAGCCACGTGGCAACCTTCAACGCATTGTCGCAATGGCGTTGCATGCGCAAAGCCAGTGTTTCCATGCCAGTGAGAATCAAGAACGAATTGAGTGGCGCAATCGATGGCCCCAAATCACGAAGTCCCAACACGCGGCAAGCAATCGCAAATGCAATCCCACCAAAAGTCTCGTGCAGCTTCATGCCGTGATAGCTTTCATTGGGCT